>JAUYKS010000003.1 GCA_030699935.1 bacterium
TTGATCGAGAAGACGTCCTCGATCGGCATCAGGAAGTCCTTCTCGACGTCGCGCTTCGGCTCCTCGACGTATTCGTCAAGCTTGCTGACCAGTTCTTCAATCGCCTTCTCGTTCTCGGGGTCACCCTCGAGGGCCTTCAGCGCCGAGCCGCGGACGATCGGAATGTCCTTGCCGGGGTATTCGTACTTGGTAAGGAGCTCGCGGACCTCTTCCTCGACCAGGTCAAGAAGGTCCTTGTCGTCGACTTGGTCGACCTTGTTCAGGAAGACCACGATGCTCGGCACGCCGACTTGGCGGGCCAGCAGCACGTGTTCACGGGTCTGGGGCATCGGGCCGTCGGCCGCCGAGACCACCAGAATCGCCGCGTCGACCTGGGCCGCGCCGGTGATCATGTTCTTGACGTAGTCGGCGTGTCCCGGCATATCGACGTGGGCGTAGTGCCGTTTGTCGGATTCGTACTCCACGTGGGAAGTCGCGATCGTGATACCGCGTTCTTTCTCCTCCGGAGCGTTGTCGATGTCCTCGAAGGCCCGCGCGCTGGCGCCGCCCTTCTTGGAGAGGACTTTGGTGATGGCCGCGGTCAGCGTGGTCTTACCGTGGTCGACGTGACCGATGGTACCCACGTTGAGGTGCGGCTTGCTGCGATCGAACTTTTCTGCCATGGCGCGTTCCTCCTTGTTTAGCTTGAGCTGTCGCTCTTAAACATTAGTTGTGCGTCTACCGACGCAAAATCACTTTAATAAGTGTACCTAAAACGTGCGTGGGCACGCAATAGCGTCCCGGTCTCAGGCAGGTCGGCCCCCCTGGAGTTCGGCGGTCAGCTGCCTGAGCTGTCCCAGCGAGACGCGGCGTCGCCGGATTTCCGTATGCATGTCCGGGGTCACTCGGCCATCGTGCACGCGCTTGCCAAAGTCCTGATCGCCTTTCGGGTAATTGAACGCTAACAACTCCTCGGCGTGGCCGTCGCCCTCGCAGTGGAGCTCCAAGCGGCGGGCCATCAGGTGCAGCGTACCGAACGCCTTGTGGCCTTCCGGCAGCAGGTCCTTCTCCGAACGCAGCAGATTCGTCCCGTCATACCGGAACAGGCCGCCCCGCGGGTTGCTCTCGACGACCGCCAATCCCGGCTCGAACGAAGTGTCGATATCGATCCGGGTATGCATGGCGCCCGGTCGTTCCGCCACCCGGGCAGCTGCGACGTCTGCCAGCCGGCGGACGGCTTCGGCGCACTTGTCCCGGTACGCCGGCTTGTCGGCCTCAAGCGCTTCCAGGCCTTTCGGCGTCAGTCGCCACCGGTTGCTCCGGAACGCCAGGCATTCCATGGCACTCATCAGGTGTTCCTGCCGCGTGGCTTCTTGGATCTGGCGGGATGTCCGTTTGTAGATCCGGAAGTCCAGCCGATCACGCACGTCTTGCTCCAGCTCTTGGTAGCTCATCGCGTGCGCCGACTCGGCCATCGTCAGGCGTACGACGTCGCGGACGCCGCCGAGCCCCGCTTCGGCGCGGCGGTCCGGACGCAGTTCTGCAGAAGACTCCATGACTAGCAAATATACCGCTTAGCTAAGCGGTAATCAATCGCCGTCTTTGGCTTCCGCAGCGCCCGGACTGCGCTTTCCGATGATCTCCTCGGCGACGTTGCGCGGCACTTCCACGTACTGCTCGAACTCCATCGAGTACGCCGCACGGCCCTGCGACATCGATCGGATGTCCGTGGCGTAGCCGAACATCGCGGACAGCGGCACGTGCGCGTTGATGACCTTGGCCTCCCCGCGGTCCTCCATGCCGTCCACGCGGCCGCGGCGGGAGTTGAGGTCGCCGATCACGTCGCCCATGAACTCCTCGGGCGTGGTCACCTCGACCTTCATCACCGGCTCGAGCAGGTACGGCTTGGCCTGGCGGACCGCCTCGCGGAGCGCCATCGAGCCGGCCATCTTGAATGCCATCTCGGATGAGTCCACCTCGTGGTACGACCCGTCGAGCAGCGTCACCTTAGTGTCGACCACCGGATAGCCCGCAATCACGCCGGCGTCCAGCGCCTGCATCACGCCCTGGCCCACGCTCGGGATGTATTCGCGCGGAATCTTGCCGCCTTTGACCTTGTCCTCGAACTCGTTGCCGGCACCCTTCTCTTCCTGCGGCGCGACGTTGATGACCACGTGCCCGTACTGGCCGCGGCCGCCGGTCTGCTTGATGTACTTGTGTTCCTGTTTGACCTCGTTCTTAATCGCTTCGCGATAGGCCACCTGCGGCCGGCCGACGTTGGCCTCCACCTTGAACTCGCGCTTCATTCGTTCGACTAGGACCTCGAGGTGGAGCTCGCCCATGCCGGCGATCAGGGTCTGGCCGGTCTCCTCGTTGGAGCTGACTTGGAACGTCGGGTCTTCCTGGGCCAGCTTCTGGAGCGCCAGGCTCATTTTCTCCTGGTCGGCTTTGGTCTTCGGTTCCACGGCAATCTGGATCACCGGTTCGGGGAACGTGATCTTCTCGAGCATGACGGGATGGTCCGGGTCGCAGAGCGTGTCGCCGGTGGTGGTTCCCTTCAGCCCCACGGCCGCCGCGATCTCCCCGGAGAAGACTTCCTTCACTTCCTCGCGGGTATTGGCGTGCATCCGGAGGATCCGGCCGAGCCGTTCCTTGTTGCCGGTGGTCGCGTTGAGCACATACGAGCCGGCGGTCAGCGTGCCGGAGTAGACGCGGAAGAAGGTCAGCGTACCGACGAACGGGTCGGACGCGACCTTGAACGCCAGCGCGGCGAACGTGCCTTCGTCCTCGGGCTTGATCGTGATCTCCTTCTCCTCGTCGCGCACGTCGTGGCCGACCAGCGGCGGGACGTCCAGCGGGCTCGGCAGGTAGTCGACGACGGCGTCGAGCAACGTCTCGACGATCACGCCACGGCCGTCCCCGCCGAGGACGGCGTAGAACTTGCCGCCGAGCACGGACTTGCGGATCGCGGACTTGAGCTCGTCCTCGCTCAGCTCGGTGCCTTCGAGATACTTCTCCATCAGCGCGTCGTCGGCCTCGACCGCGGCCTCGATCAGTTCCTTGCGGTACTGCCCGGCCTTCTCCTTCATGTCTTCCGGCACCTCGCCCTCGACCAAATGCTTGTCCTTGTAGTCCTTGTAGGTGTAGGCCTTCATCGAGACGAGGTCGACCACGCCGTTGATGCTCTGCTCCTCGCCGATCGGCAGTTGGATCGGGAAGGCGCGCTTGCTGAGCCGGTCACGGATCGAATCCAACGACTTGTAGAAATCGCCGCCGGTCTGGTTGATCTTGTTGATGAAGCAGATCCGCGGCACGTGGTACTTGTCGGCCTGCCGCCAGACCGTCTCGGACTGCGGCTCCACGCCCATCTTCCCGTCGAACACCGTCACCGCGCCGTCGAGCACGCGGAGCGAACGCTCCACTTCCACGGTGAAGTCGATGTGGCCCGGCGTATCGATGATGTTGATCCGGGTGTCCTTCCAGAAACAGGTGGTCGCCGCGCTGGTGATCGTGATCCCGCGCTCCTGCTCCTGCTCCATCCAGTCCATCGTCGCCTCGCCCTCGTGGACCTCCCCGATCTTGTGGGTCTTACCGGTAAGGTAAAGAATCCCCTCCGTCGTGGTGGTCTTGCCGGCATCAATGTGCGCGATAATCCCGATGTTCCGGGTTTTTTCTAAGCTGTATTCTCGAGGCATACGAAAGTTAGTTTACGGGAAAAAAACTGCTCTAGCTAGAAGCTGAGAGTATTAATAAATTTTCTCATTAGCTATCAGTTTTCGTAAATCAACTTTTGAAATGTGTCTGACTCGTGAGAAAAGCTTTAGTAAACGGTAATGGTAGGCATTAAGCGTTGTTTGATTCGCTAGCTCTTCTAGGTAAGTGATGAGCTCAACTTTTTGACTCGACGTTGATTTTTTGTAGAGCCTATACAAGTCACTTTCACTCAAAGAAAGTATGACTTCTTCGTCAAGAACCTTTGCAAAAAACCCAGCCCTTAAATCTAACCTAATCTTTTCAATTGAGCAGTGCAGAAGACGACGAATTACGGATATTTTTCTAAAAGGGACATTGGGGTAATTTAAGAAATCTATCACTGCTCGTTCTACAAACTCTTTCTTCTCGGCATTTTTTTCATTCACCATGTTAAAAAGGTCAAAAGACCAGTAGAGGTGAAACTGGGATTTATTGGAAAACTCTTCTACCTTACCGCCATTAATCCTTAGTCCAAGTCTATGTAAAAGTCGGCCAGCTTCCTCAACTATCTGATGAGCAACCTCCCTACTTGGAGCAAAAATAATGTGATCATCAGAGAATCGCAGCCTTCGCGATCCTAATTTCTGGCAGTATGCAGCAAGTGCATTGTCGTATCCATGCAGATAGAAATTTGCCAAAATTCTAGAAGCATCTCCAACTTCATCTTGAGATATGCCTACATCAGTTTGCTTTTTCTGCGGGTTCCAGCGATGAAGGAAATCGCACATCCAATCAACAATGTCTGCATTTGAACAAGCGATTCTTAACATATCTTCAAGGATATTAACGTTAATAGAATCGTAGAAGTCAGCTATATCAAAATTGATAGCATACCCAAAGTTATCCTCTGAATAATTATGTGCGAGGTTTTGAAATTTACCCCAATGGTCGAACCAACCCAACGGGTTATAAGTAAGATCAGGTCCGTAATAGAGATTCGCACCTGATTTGATTGTTTCTATTTCTTTTGCTTCAGCATACTTAAGACCTATGTCAGTCCTATAACCTCCAAAGGTACCTTGTACTCTTCGATCTTCATCCGCGATATCTGGTTCTAATTTGCGGATTAAGTAGTAGTGGACACAAAGCTCAGGATAATCAAAAACAGGAACTATACGATTCGCTAAATTGTACTTTCTCCATAGAAGGTTTTCTCTAGGGGAGTACTGAGCATACTTATCGCTCTTAATGAGCTCATAAAGACTCATTAAGAACTCCTCCTTTTGTTCCGGAGTAGTTAGCGGATATTTATATGGCACCAAACTTCTATTAACTGAGCTCCAAAAATTTTTAGAGAAGTGAAGTCTGAATAATGAGTAAGACTCGATTTTAGGCATATAGGGATGAAAATAATTGTCACACCCCTTTTACCTCAAGGATTCTACACAGCCCCCGCGTCCCGAATCACCTGCTTGTTATCAAGCGCGATCTCGAGCCCATCGATCTCGGACGGGTCGAACCACTGCAACTCGTTCTCTTCGCCCCCGCCCGGCTCGCTGGTCTTCACGACGAACGTCAGCGGGATGCACGGCTGGTCCGGGTGCCGGTCCGGATCGTCGTAGTACTTGCCGGTGAACTCGATGGAATCGGTCGAGCCGATGCCGGCCTTGTCGCGCAGGCGCCGCTCGACGGCCTCGGTCAGCCGCTCGCCGGGGTTCACGTAGCCGGCAATCAGCTCCCACTTGCCCTGGTCCGGGTCCTTGGTGCGCTTCCGCAGCAGGACCTTGCCGTCCGGGTTGACGACGATGGAGGATACGGCGAGGAGCTTCTGGTCGGCCATGGCTTTCATAATACCAGTACATTGGCTATGATAATCCGCCATGCCAAGCGAACCGATACCGGCTGCACTCGAACAACTTCGTCCTTATCTGGAAAAGGAAACGCTTCCGTGGGCGGAAGTCAGTGCCGGGGACTCGATCATCGTCACCAGTTGTGACGCCGAAGGAAACGCCCTGGGCGATTCGGCCTTTACGTTGCTGGATATGGAAAAGCAGGAGGACGGTACTTACCGAACCGTTCTTCGATTGGAAAGTTCCGAGGTGACGTTCGGCGACGACTCATCGCCGCGGAAGCCGGTAGAACTCCCGGCGGGAACGATCATGTCGGGCGGCGTCGGTTGCGAACACTTCCCGGAGACGACGACCTACATGATGTACGTGGGCGGAATCTCCACCGGGCGAGACTTCTCGTTCGACAACGTCCTGACGCCTGACGGCGAAGTCAGGCAGGACGCGGCGCTGCGAGACGTCACGCAAGTCGCACATCGCGACGGCGATTTAGAGGAATCGGCAGAAGAGACCGTCACCCGCTACCAGCGGACGGTCGAGGAGGAAAAGAAAAAGGATGACGAGGATACGGCACAACAGATGCAAGCGATCGAAGGACAGCTCGACAAGGAACTGCAAGAGCATCTCGACGAAAAGACGGGCGCAAGGATTAAGGATCTCTGGTCCACCTTTTCCGACGAAGGAAAGTGGCGGCTGGCCATTTTGTGGTCGCATGCCCTGGATCAGGAAGTCACGGAGCGATACCTTCCTGCACTGGAAGAAGCCATGGAGGAAGAATTTACCTGGGCACCGAACGCCGTCCGGGGTGCGATGATGCTGCCAGCTAGCCAGCGAGGCTACGCGATGATGGTCGAGAAACTCGGACTGCAGCGAAAAGAATCATAGAAGCGTCCGCCAGGGCGGAGCTTGCCGGCGCGGTCTCGGCCTAAAGGTAGCGGGTGTCCTTCGTGTGTTCGTACGCCGCCTTGCGGACCGTCTTGCCCAGGTGCGTATCCAGGTCCACGTCGCCGCCCGGATAGGTCCGCAGCGCCCGGCGGGCCAGCGTGTCGTACTTCGGGTCGCTGTAGTTGGTCTTCCAGTATTCGCTGCCGAGGTTCATCTTGATCAGGCGGCCGTAGGCGGTGTCGACCAGGTCCTGCGGATCGACCCGGCAGGCGTTCCCCTTCACCATGTCCCAGAACGGCATGCCCTTCGAGTCGAGATGGGTCAGGTCCAGCCGGTTGCTGTGCATGCCGAAGCCGGGTTCCAACTTGTGGACCGACGCGACCAGCACCAGCCAATCGGTCCGCCTCCCGGGGAAATCCTTTGGTGGGTCGAGCAACTCGCGCACCTTGTCCAGCGCGTCGACGCGGGCGTCCGTCCATTCGATCGGACCGTCCCAGGCCTCTTCGATTTCTTCGATATCTTCCGTGTAGTAGACCGTGGGCACGTCCGTAGTGATAATGCCTTCCGACCAGTCCCACTGGAAGTGGTACCGCCGTTCGTCGCTTCCCTCCATCTCCTGGAGCAGGTACGACGCGCACGCGACCGTGTTGAACTGGGTGTGGCCGTGCTGAGGCTCGTCGGCAAGGTCTTCCTGCTCGAACCCGAGCTCCCGCATCATCACGACCAACTCGGTGACGCGTTGTTCTTTTTCCGCTTCGGTGAGCTCCCGGCGTTCCGGAGACTCTATCGGGATCGGCGGGGGCAGGGGTGCGAAGGCTGTACGTTCTGAGGCTTCCATAATCTTTTCCAATTACCCCTTGGTATTAAATTCAGTTTACGGGAAAAATAGATTAGCAGCTAGCGTATGGACCGTAGTTCCAGTATATCCTGACAAGTTGGCGTATAATCAGAACGTTCCGCACCTTTCCAAGCGTCTCTCCTGTAAAGACTTCGCCTCAAAAGCACCAAATGGAGACGGAGAGAAAGGAGCAGAAGATGAATCTAGAGGATAATCCTTTATATTCGACGGAACCGATCCGATTATATGGGCCGGGCAAAGAGGACAAGCGGGTAAAGCCCATCCCTCCTCGAATGACCCGGCGCACGTGGATCGTGGACGATCGATACCAGGTCGTTTCAATCAAAAAACGTTCATAACGTCCCGGAAAGGACACCATGAGCTACATACAGAAAATCGGGCCTCATAAATGACAACCATCATTACGAGGCCCTTTTTTCATGGGACCAATACCGCACGCAGCGTGGACGGTTAATATCGCGCGTAGTGCGCGAACGCCCGGTTGGCTTCCGCCATCTTGAGCACGTCTTCCTTCTTCTTGTAGGCGGACCCCTCGTTCTTGGCGGCAGCGATCAGCTCCTCCGCCAAACGCTTGCTCATGGCGCTGCCCTGCTTGGCACGGGAGGTGTCGACCAGCCAGCGGATCGCCAGCTGCGTCTTGCGGCGCGGCCGGACCTCGGTCGGGATCTGGTAGGTGCTGCCGCCGACCCGGCGGGCGCGGACCTCGACCGACGGCGAGATGTTCTTAATCGCCTCTTCGAAGACCTCCAGCGGCTCGCGCTTGGTCTGCTCCTTGATGATGTCGAACGCGTCGTAGATGATCTTCTCGGCCGTAGTCCGTTTGCCATCCAGCATCAGCTTCCCGATGAACCGCGAGACCAGCTTGCTGCTGTAGCGCGGGTCGGGCTGGGGATCGCGGACGGCCGCACTGCTTTTACGCATCGCCGCCCTCCTTGGTCGGAGCTTCCGCCGGCTTCTCTTCCGGCTTCGCGTCGGCGGCCGGGGCGGACGCGGCGGACTTTGACGATGCCGACGCCTTCCCGCCGCCGGACGGCTTCTTGGTGCCGTACTTGCTGCGGCTCTGCTTGCGGTCCTTCACGCCTTCCGTGTCCAGCACGCCGCGGACCACGTGGTAGCGCACGCCCGGCAGGTCCTTCACCCGGCCGCCGCGGATCATCACCACGGAGTGCTCCTGGAGGTTGTGGCCCTCGCCCGGGATGTACGCGGTGACTTCCATGTTGTTGGTCAGCCGGACCCGGGCGATTTTTCGGAGCGCCGAGTTCGGCTTCTTCGGAGTCTGGGTCGAGACCTTCACGGCGACGCCGCGCTTCAGCGGCGCACCCTTCGGCAGCACCACGCTGCGGTTCTTCAGGACGTTAAAGGTGCGCTGCATCGCCGGAGACTTGCTCTTCTTGATTCCGGACTTGCGGCCCTTACGGACGAGTTGGTTGATGGTAGGCATCGGTATAGAGTCTACAGGATTTATTCCTTGGCTTTCTTGTCCTCGTCCGCTTCGGAGTCGTCAGCGGCTTCATCGTCGTCCGCCTCGGCGGCGGCGCGGGCCGCGACCAGTTCGGCCGAACTCTCGACCGGCGGGGGCGGCGGTGCGAACGGACGCGGCGCGTCGTCGGCGGCGGCCGCCTCTTCCTTCGTGACCTTGGTGTAGAGATAGTCCGGATCCATGCCGGTGCCGGCCGGGATCAGCTTGCCGATGATCACGTTCTCCTTCAGGCCGCGCAGGTTGTCGGTCTGGGCGGTCACCGCGGCGTCGATCAGGATCCGCGTGGTCTCCTGGAACGAGGCGGCGGATAGGAAGCTGTCGGTCAGCAGCGAGGTCCGGGTGATCCCGAGGATCATCGACTCGTATTCCGCCGGCTGCTTCTTCTTGGCCTTGACCTGGGCATTCGCCTCCTCGGCCTTGTGCCTGGCGACGATCTCGGACGGGATCAGGTTGGTGTCTCCGGACTCGGTGATCCGGACCTTGCTGAGCATCTCTCGCGCCACGATCTCGACGTGTTTGTCGTGGATGAACTGCGCCTGCGCGGCGTAGATCGCCTGGACTTCCTTGATCAGGTAGCGCCAGGTCGCCTCCTCGCCGCGGGTCCGCAGCAGGTCGTGGAGGTTGAGGTTGCCTTCGGTCAGCTGATCGCCTTGCTTGACCGCGTCGCCGTCCTTGACCCGGAACTTGGTGTAGCCGGGCAGCGTGTGTTCGATCTCTTCGCCGTCGAAGGTGCCGATCACGATGCCGTCCTTGGTGCTCTTGACGGTACCTTCCGCCGGGCTGGTGAGCGGCTTGGCCTTGGCTTCGTCGGACTCGGCCAGGGCGTCGCCTTCCTTCACCTTGCTGCCGGCCCGGACCTTGGACTTGTAGCCGTCCGGGAGTTTCACGGTCTGCTCGCCGGCCTTGCCGTTGCGGATCGCCATTAGCTTCTTGTCGCGGTAGTCGGAGATCTCGACGGTGCCGTCGATTTCGGCCAGTACGGCCTCGCCCTTCGGCGGGCGCGCTTCGAAGAGTTCCTCCACCCGGGGCAGACCCTGGGTGATGTCCTCGGCAGCCACACCACCGGTGTGGAACGTCCGCATGGTCAGCTGGGTTCCCGGTTCGCCGATGGACTGGGCGGCGATCACGCCGACCGCCTCACCGATCCGGGCCGGTTCGCCGAGCGCCATGTCCATGCCGTAGCACTGTTTGCAGATGCCCCAGTTCAGCACGCAGTTCAGCACGCTGCGGACCGCGACTTCCTCGGGCTTCGCCTTCTTGACCTTCTCCATGTTCGGTTTGTCGATCAGGTCGCCCTTCTTGAGGATCGTCTTACCCTTCACGACGAGGTCCTTGGCCAGGACGCGTCCGTAGACGTGGTCCTCAATCCGATCGAGGTCCTCCTTGCTGAAGGTGATGAAGCCCTTGGTCTTGCAGTCTTCCTGGATGATCACCGTGTCCTGGGCGACGTCGACCAGCCGGCGAGTCAGGTAACCCGCGTCCGGGGTCCGGAGGCCCTTGTCGGTGAGTCCCTTCCGGGCGCCGTGGGTCGAGATGAAGTATTCCAAGGCCTGCAGGCCTTCCTTGAAGTTCGAGATGATCGGCAGCTCGATGATCTCACCGGCGGGGTTCGCCACCAGGCCGACCATGCCGGCCATCTGGTTGATCTGGCTGGTATCACCGCGAGCGCCGGAGATCACGGACTGGTAGACCGGGTTGGTCGGGTCCTGGACCTCGAGCATTTCCTTCTCAATGTCTTCGATCGACTTCATCCAGTGTTCGATGACCTTCGTCTTCCGTTCCTGGTCGGTGATCAGTCCCTCTTCGTACTGGGCGTTGACCTTGTCGGCTGCAGCCTGGGTCTTTTCGATCAGCTTGGCCTTGTCGCCCGGGGTCGTCAGGTCGTCCGCCGAGATGGTGAGGCCGGAGTTCGTCGCGAACTCGAACCCGATGTCCTTGATCGCGTCGGCGGCTTGGGCGGTGGCCTCGCGGCCGCACTGCTCGTAGATGTCGCCAATCACGCGGCGCAGGGTCTTCTTGTCCATCGTCTCGTTGCAGAACGCGAAGTCCTTCGGCAGGATGTTGTTGAAAAGGATCCGGCCGATGGTCGTCTCGACCACGCCTTCCTTGCCGAGGCGGATCTTGACCTTGGCCTTGTAGTGGGCGTCGCCGTTGTGATACGCCATGATCGCTTCGTTGCGTCCGGAGAAGATCTTGCCTTCACCCTTGGCGCCTTCCTTCGGGTTGGTCAGGTAGAAACAGCCGAGGATGATCTCGTAGCGCGGACCGACGATCACTTCTCCGGAGGCCGGCTTGAGCAGGTTGTGGCGCGAGCTCATCAGCAGGCGCGCCTCTTCCTGCGCCGGGATCGACAGCGGCACGTGGACCGCCATCTGGTCGCCGTCGAAGTCGGCGTTGAACGCCTCGCATACCAGCGGGTGGATCTTGATGGCTTTGCCCTCGATCAAGATCGGCTTGAAGGCCTGGATGCCGAGACGGTGCAGCGTGGGAGCGCGGTTGAGCAGGATGTAGTGCCGCTTGGTGACTTCCTCGAGCATGTCCCAGACGGCCGGCTCGGAAGCGCCCTGGAGCGCCCGGTCGATCGTCTTGCTGGCGGACTTCACGTTGTGGGCGAATCCGCCGGCCAGCAGCCGTCCGATCACGAACGGCTTAAACAGCTCGAGCGCCATCTTCTTCGGGATGCCGGCCTCGTCGATGTGCATCTTGGCGCTGCCGACGATCACGGAGCGGCCGGAGTAGTCGACGCGTTTGCCGAGCAGGTTCTGGCGGAACCGCCCCTGCTTGCCCTTGAGCATGTCGGACAGCGACTTCAGCCGCCGCTTGTTGCCGACGCTGGAGACGGCCCGGCCGCGCCGCGCCGAGTTGTCGATCAGGGCGTCGACCGCTTCCTGAAGCATCCGTTTCTCGTTGCGCTGGATCACTTCCGGCGCCTTCAAGCGCATCAGCTTCTTGAGACGGTTGTTGCGGTTGATCACCCGGCGGTAGAGGTCGTTGAGGTCGGAGGCCGCGAACCGGCCGCCGTCGAGCTGCACCATCGGGCGCAGGTCGGGCGGGATCACCGGCAGCTGGTTGACGATCATCCAAGCCGGGTCGATCTCGGCCTTGCGGAAGCCTTCGACCAGGTTCAGCCGCTTTAGCGCCTTGCGCCGCCTCTGGCCCGTGGTCTCCTTGGCTTCCTTCTCGAGCCGCTTGGCCAGCTTGCCGAGGTCGAGCGCCTGGATGACCTCGAGGATCGCTTCGGCGCCGACGCCGGCTTCGAACACACCCTTATACTTTTCGGTGAGCTCACGGTACTTCGCCTCGGTGACGATCTGGAGCGGCTCCAGCGTGTCGAGTTCCTCCATCGCCAGTTCGTAACCGGAGTCGAGCACCTCGGACTGTTCCGTGAACTCGCGCTTCAGCCGTTCGATTTCTTCCTTGGCGGCGGTGTCGTCCTCGGCCTTCTTGGCGGAAGCCTTCATCGTGCCGAGGGCCTTCCCGTGACCTTCCTTGAGCTTGGTGCTTTCCTTGTCGTAGTCGGCCTTGAGCTTGTCCTTGACGGCCTTGCGCTTGTCGTCGTCGACCCTGGTGATGATGAAGTTCGCGAAGTACACGACCTTCTCGAGGTACTTCACGGACATCCCGAGCAGGAGCCCGAGCCGCGAGAACGTGCCGCGGAGATACCAGATGTGCACTACCGGAGCGGCCAGCGCGATGTGCGCCATGCGCTCGCGCCGGACGGCGCTGCGGGTGACTTCGACGCCGCACTTGTCGCAGACGATTCCCTTGTAACGGATCTTCTTGTACTTGCCGCAGTAGCACTCCCAGTCCTTGGTCGGACCGAAGATGCGTTCGTCGAATAGGCCGTCCTTCTCCGGCTTCTGGGTCCGGTAGTTGATGGTCTCCGGTTTGGTGACCTCGCCGTACGACCACTGCTCGATCTGTTGCGGGGAGGCCAGGGTCAGCTGGATCGCGCTGAAGTCGCGGACCGGTGCCACGTCACGTTTGCGTTCGGTTCGTTCGGCCATCACGCGCCTCCTTTCTTAAGACCCAAGGGGTCCGAGGCTTCGGTCACCTCTTCCTTGTCCTCCTTGGACGTATCCTGATCACTGTCTTCTTCGTCGTCGTCAGCGCCGGCGGTCTTGGCGGCGGCACCCTTGGTCAGCTCGGTGTCCGAGTCGGTCTCGAGCACGTCCAGCACGTTCGGGTCGACCGCTTGGCTGACTTCCTCGTCGATTTCCTCGTTGACGTCGCCGCCGTCGCCTTGCAGATGGACGTTCAGCCCCAGACTTTGGAGCTCCTTGACGAGCACCCGGAAGCTTTCCGGACGCGACGGCTCCTTCGGAGGCTGGTTCTGGATGATCGATTCGTAGGTCTTGGCCCGGCCGACCACGTCGTCGGACTTCACGGTCAGCATCTCCTGGAGGATGTGCGCCGCGCCGTACGCTTCGAGCGCCCACACTTCCATCTCACCGAACCGTTGTCCGCCGAACATCGCCTTGCCGCCGAGCGGCTGCTGGGTGACCAGGGCGTAGGGACCGGTGGAGCGGGAGTGCATCTTGTCGTCCACCAGGTGATGGAGCTTGAGCATGTAGACGGTGCCGACGGTCGTCCGTTGGTCGAACGGTTCGCCGGAGCGTCCGTCGAAGAGCTGCTCCTTGCCGTCCTCGGAGAGGCCGGCTTTCTTGCGTTCGGCACGGATCTCCTCGATCGTCACGCCTTCGAACACCGGCGAGGCGACCTTGTAGCCGAGCACGTCCGCGGCGGCACCGAGGTGCGTCTCGAGGATCTGCCCGAGGTTCATCCGGGAAGTCACGCCGAGCGGGTTCAGGAGGATGTCGACCGTAGTTCCGTCCGCCAGGTGCGGCATGTCCTCTTCCGGCAGGATCTCGGAAATCACGCCCTTGTTGCCGTGCCGGCCGGCCATCTTGTCACCGACCTGGATCTTCCGGACCTGGGCCACCGAAACCTCGATGATCTTGAGGACGCCGGCGGACAGTTCGTCGCCGAGCTCGCGGTCGAAGATCTTCACGTCCACGACCTTGCCGTGTTCGCCGTGCTGGAGGCGCAGCGAGGTGTCCTTCACGTCGCGGGCCTTCTCTCCGAAGATCGCCCGAAGCAACCGCTCCTCGGCGGTCAGTTCGGTCTCGCCCTTCGGAGTGATCTTGCCGACCAGGATGTCGCCGGCCCGGACCTCGGCCCCGATCCGGACGATGCCGTCCTCGTCGAGGTCCTTCAGCGCCTCGGCGCCGACGTTCGGGATGTCGTTGGTGGTCACTTCCGGTCCGAGCTTGGTGTCGCGCACCTGCACGGAGAACCGGCTGATGTGCACGCTGGTGTAGCGGTCCTCGCGAACCACGCGCTCGGAGATGATCACGGCGTCCTCGTAGTTGGCACCGCCCCACGGCATGAACGCCACGGTCAGGTTCTGGCCGAGCGCGATCTCGCCGCCGTCGGTGGCGGGACCGTCGGCGAGCACGTCGCCTTCCTTGACGGTCTGCCCGACGTCCACGATCGGCCGCTGGCTGATCGCCATGTCCTGGTTGCTGCGCATGAACTTCTTGAGGTGGTAGGTCTGCTTCTTCTTTCCGGAAACTTCGATCCGTTCGGCGTCGGCGTAGGTCACCTTGCCGGCTTCCCCGGAGATGACGATCTGGCCGGTGTCCATCGCGGCCCGGCGCTCGATGCCGGTGCCGACCACCGGCGCGTCCGGCTTGACGGTCGCCACGGCCTGGCGCTGCATGTTCGAACCCATCAGGGCGCGGTTGGCGTTGTCATGTTCGAGGAACGGGATCAGCGCCGTCGTCACCGAGACGATCTGTTTCGGCGAGACGTCCATGTAATCGACCTCTTCGGGCGCGACCGTGGTCGGCGCGAAGTTCCGCCGCGCGATGACGCGGCTCTCGGAGATGTAATCGTCCTTGTTGAGCGGCGTGTTCGCCTGGGCGATCACCTTGCCTTCCTCGGCGCCGGCGTCGAGATACTCGATCTTGTCGGTCACCTTGGCCTTCTTGCCGGAGACCTCGACCTTGCGGTACGGAGTCTCGATGAAGCCGTATTCGTTGATCCGCGCGTAGCTGGACAGCGAGGTCACCAGGCCGATGTTCGGCCCTTCCGGCGTCTCGATCGGGCAGATCCGTCCGTAGTGGGAGACGTGCACGTCGCGCACTTCGAAGCTGGCGCGTTCGCGGGTCAGGCCGCCCGGTCCCATCGCGTTGAGCCGGCGCTTGTGGCCGACTTCGGAAAGCGGGTTGGTCTGGTCCATGAACTGCGACAGCTGGGAGCTCGCGAAGAACTCCTGGGTGGCCGCCACGATCGGGCGGACGTTGATCAGCTGGGCCGGGGTGACGGTGTCGGACTCGGACACGCTCATGCGGTCCTTAATGATCCGCTCGACGCGGAGCAGTCCGCGGCGGAAGGCCAGCTGGATCAGCTCGCCGACGCTGCGGATGCGGCGGTTCTTGAGGTGGTCGATGTCGTCGGCCGGCGCTTGGCTGATGTTCAGCTTGATCACTTCCTTGAGGATCGCCGTGATGTCCTCGGCGCGGAGCACGCGGTGCTCCTTGTCGTTCGGCAGGTTGGTACCGAGTCGCTGGTTCAGCTTGTAGCGGCCGACCTTGCCGAAGTCGAAGCGCGAGAAGTCGAAGAAGGTGGTGTCGATCAGGGTGCGCGCGTTGTCCACCGTGGCGAGGTCGCCCGGGCGGATGCGCTTGTAGATTTCGATCAGCGCCTGGTCGACCGTCTTGGCCGGATCCTTCTCCAGGGTCGCCTCTATGTACTTGTGCTCCTCGTCGGTATCCACGTCGGTAAAGGCCGCCAGGATTTCCTCGTCGGTAGCCAGGCCCATCACGCGGAGCAGGCTGGTGATCGGCACCTTTCGTTTGCGGTCGATCTTCACCGAGAGCAGTCCCTTGTTGGAGGTCTCGATCTCGAGCCAGGCCCCGCGGGTCGGGATGACCTTGGCGCCGTAGAAAGTCTTGTCGCCGCCGCGATCGGAGGTGAAGAACGCGCCGGCGCTCCGCACCAGCTGCGAAACCACCACCCGTTCGACGCCGTTGATGATGAACGTGCCGCGGTCGGTGATCTTCGGGAAGTCGCCCAGGAATACTTCCTGCTCCCGGATCTCCCCGGTCTCGAGATTGGTCAGCTGGACCTGGACCCGCAGCGGCGCTTGGTACGTGACGTTGCGATCGCGGGCGGTATCCTCGTCGACCTTGGTGTCGTCAAGCTTGTAGTCGAGGAACGCCAGCTCCAGGCTCTTGCCGGTAAAGTCGCGGACCGGCGAGATTTCTTCGAACAACTCCTTGAGTCCGTACTTCAGAAACTCGTTATATGAGTTTACCTGCACCTCGATAAGGTTGGGTAAATCTAGCGTCGGCGGTGTCGCCTTGAAATATTTTCGGTCTGGCACCGAAATGCTCCCTCCTGATTAGTGGACGTTATGCGGCGACCTGTATTACGCAAAAATAGGCGCCACCACGAACCCCACGCTCGCAATGACGCACCTATATCTCTTAATGACTACAGGGCGACGAAACCATTCATTGATTAGTGTAGCCAGGGCATATGGGTGCGTCAAGCGTTTTTTGCGGTAGCGTTGCGGCCGACCGGGAGGGCGATTATCGCCCACACCAGCAGCAGTCCGCCCAGCACGGTCACGACGGAGGTGACGGCGTAGGTGTCGACCAGGGCGCCGGCTAACAAGACCGGAGCCGTGTTGGCCAGGTTGACGCTCATGCCGAGGAACCCGAAGACCCGGCCCCGCATCGGCCGATCCGTCTGCTCATGGATCAGGGTCTGGGAAGCGATCATCACCATCGAGATCGAGAGGCCGAGCACGGTGGCGGCGATGCTGGTAATTCCCTCGCGGATGGCCATGGCGTTACCATCCGTGACCCGGGCCAAGGCCGCGGCCGCGGTCTCGATCTGTCCCAAAAGGATGATCATCAGGCCCGCCAAAAGCAGCGCTCCGGTGGTCACGAAGCGGATCGGAAATTGCTGGCGCGCCCGATGCAGCACGATGCCGCCGGCCAACATGCCGACCCCGATCGGCAGGATCACGATCCGGCTGACCTCACGGAGGTTGGCCCCGAGGACTTCCCCGACGAAGGAAGGCAGCAGGACGATCACCACGCCGACGGCGGTCCAGACGGCGGTCATCTGCAGCAGGCCGTACCGGAGCAGCGGCGTCCGGCGGACGACCGAGAAGCCGTCCTTGAGTTCGTGGATCACGCTCCGGTAGGCGTCGCGGAGGGCTACTTTGCGCATCCGCTGATGCAGTGGCGGCAGCAAGGCGCAGGCGGCCGCCGCGGCGATGAAGCTGCCGGCCGCCAGGAAGATCGGCAGCGAGTCCCCGCCGATCTGGGAGATCGGGCCGGCCAATCCGTACCCCACCACGAAGCTCGCGAACATCGTGACGATGAAGACGGCGTTGGCCGCGACCAGCCGTTTCGGCTCGACCAGCTCGGGGATGGCGGCGCCTTCCGACGGCGTGAAGAACTGGGTGACCGTCGAGATCGCGAACGTTACCGCCAGCAGGACCGGGATGCTCGAGAGGTCGGTGAGGTAGAGCAGGACCAGGGCAGCCCGCAGGACGTTGGTCACGATCAGGACGCTGCGGCGATGCCAGCGGTCGGCGAAGACCCCGGCCACCGCCCCGAACAGCAGGCTCGGCAGGCCGAAGCTGAGGATGAACAGGCTGACCATCGTCGCCGATCCGGTGAGTTCGAAGACCCGGATCAGGAGCGTGAAGTTCACCATGTTGAACGCCGTCAACGACAGCGCCTGGGAAAACCAGAGCTTCAGGAAGTGGCGGTTCGGTTCGAGCTCGCGGACAAGCTGCAGGAAGCGCGTCAGCATCTTCGGGTCTGTTACTTCTTCTTTTTCGACGGCGTGATGATCTGGTCGACCAGGCCGTACTTCTTGGCGTCTTCCGGCGACATGAAGTAGTCGCGTTCGGTGTCCTTGGAGATCGTCTTGAGGTCCTGGCCGGTGTGCTTGGCGAGGATGTCGTTGAGGATATCGCGCATCTTGAGGATCTCCTTGGCGTGGATCTCGATATCGGTCGCCTGGCCTTCGAACCCACCCAGCACCTGGTGGATCATCACCCGGGAGTGCGGCAGGATGAACCGTTTCTTACTAGCGCCGCCGGCCAGCAGGACCGCGCCCATCGAGGCCGCCATGCCCATGCAGATCGTCTGCACCTCCGGCTTCACGAATTGCATCGTGTCGTAGATCGCCAAGCCGGCCGAGACGCTGCCGCCCGGACTGTTGATGTAGAGCTTGATGTCCTGGTCCGCGCTCTCGTTCTCCAGATGAAGCAGCTGCGCCATGATCAGGTTCGCGACCTGATCGTCGATCGGCGTGCCGATGAAGATGATCCGCTCCTTGAGGAGGCGGGAGAAGATGTCGTACGCCCGTTCGCCGAACTGGGACTTCTCCAGGACGGTCGGAATCAGGACTTGGTCTTTGATGTCGGGTGTGTTTGCCATGGCCCTAGCTTACCGCAGACGCTTCGGCGTATACAGCGGGTAGTGCTCTCGTAGCGCTTCCATGATCCGGGTCAGGATGTCGATGTTGACGCCGATCCCGCGCCGCAGCCGCCCGTCCACGAAACGGACCCGGAAGACGATCTGCATGAGGTATCCCTCCAGGCTCGGGGTAAGACGCAGGCCGAAACGCGCCGCCAATTTCCGGAGCATCCGCTTGGCCCGGCGGCGGGTATCCGCGTCCGGGAGCGGCGGGATGCCTTCGGGACCGGACCCGGAACCGCCCCGGAATTCCGGAACCGGGATCCGCGGCGTCCGCCCCCGCGGTCGGCGTGAGTCCCGGCGCGGCGATTCCGAAGCCGGGAAAACCGGTTCGGCGGGAGTTTCCGGTTTGGGCGGTAGCGGCGTCTCTAGCACCGGCTTTTTCCTTTCGCGTTCTTCCGGGGGTTCCGGCGGAACTTCCGGAATCGTCGTTTCGGCAGCCAACGCTTCGGCGGCCAGCTTGTCCGTTGCCGCTCCGCCGGCCTGGTCGAGTTCGGGCGAGCCGCCGGCGATCCGTGGCAAGCGCTCCGCGGCCCAGGCCCGTTCGATCGTTTCCAGGGTACGTGCGAACGGAGACTCCGGTTCCCGGCGTATCGGCAGCGGTTCGGACGCCGTCTCCGACGCGATCCGCTCCGCCGCCCGTAACGATCCGGCGAGGGATTCCGTCGCGTCAGGTCGTTCCGGTTCCGGCGCCGTCTTCGTCTTCGTTCCGACGGTCCGCTGCTCGACGATCGGCGAATCCTCCGACGCCGTCTCGTGCACCTCGATCGTTCCCCGGTCGATGCTCACGAGGACCGGACCGCGGTCCGCGGTATCGATTACCAAGTCGACCGACTCCTCCGCCGGGACGTTCCCGGCCAACGCTTCCGCCCGATCGGCCGCCTCTACCAAGGAAGGTCCTGGCTCGCCCGGCGCCGGCTCGGGAAACGCGGCCGCGATCTTCGCGACCGTCTCCACCGGCGGCAGTGGCTCCGTTTCCCGGGCCACCGCGTAACGGACGGCGACCCGCTTGACGGGACCGTCCTCCGGTTCCGTTTCCGCGACGACGGCCCGGAGGAGCAGCGGCCCCTCTTCCAAATACCAGCGCATGTCCGGCCCGTGCCGTTGCCGCAGTTCCGCGTAGGCTTCCTCGCCGATGGATTCACGAAGCTCCGCCAACTCCACCCGGCGGCGGAACGCAGCTTCCGCGGCGATCTTCCGGATTTCCGATTCCGGGACCTTTTCGGACGTTTCCGGCGTTGGCTCGGGAGTCTCGCCGGACCGTCGTGACTTTTTCGAACGATCCATTGAAGCGTCCGGCGGATTCCCTTCCGCGCCTTCCTTGTCGTCGGCTCGTTTTCGTTTCCGTCTTTTTTCCACTTCCGGGTCCGGGACCTCGCCGGCAGCTTCGCTATCCACCCAGCGCCGTCCGGAACGCTCCGTCATCCCGTCGCGTACTCCACCAGTTTGTCGACGGCCTGGCGGTTGCCCAGGATCCGCCGGACGTACGCCTTGAACTCGTCGCCCTTGATCCGTTCCTTGATCTTGTCGTCCGGCACGGCGGCGAGCTGCGTCGCGATCTCTTCCTTCAGGCGCTTCTCGGACACCTCGATCTTCTCCTTTTCCTGGATCGCGTTCAGGACCAGGCTCATCTTGACCCGCCGCTCGGCCTCGCCGCGCTGGTCCTTCCGGAAGTCATCCTCGGTCTTGCCGGATTGCTCGAGATATTTGTCGAAGGGGATTCCCTGCCGCTCGACGTGTTGCCGGAACTCTGCGAACATCCGGGTCAGCTCGTCGCCGACCAGCTCTTCGGGTACCTCGACCTTCGCCCGGTCCACGACCTGGTTGACGACTTCCTGCTCGGTCTTCTGCCGGGCTTCTTGCTCCTTCTCTTTCTTGAGGTTCTCGGCCAGCCGCTTGCGCAGGTCGCCGACCGACTTCGCGCCGAAACCCTTGGCAAAGTCGTCGTCCAACTCCGGCAACTTGGTCTCCTGGACCTGGCGCATCGTCACCGTGAACTCGACCGGCTTTCCGGCCAGCGACTGCTCGTGATAGTCCTTCGGGAAGGTGAGCGTGAACGTCTTCACCTGGCCGGTCTTCAGGCCGACCAGCTCTTCCTCGAAGCCCGGGATGAAGCCGCCCTGTCCGAGCACCAGCGGGTGGTTCTCGCTCTTGGCGCCGGGGACCTCGGCCTTGTCCTTGCCTTTCCCCTGCTTGCCGACGAAGTCGATCTCGACGCGGTCCCCTTCCTTGGCGGCGCGGGTGACCTGCGCGAAACCGGCCCGCCCCTTCCGGAGCTGGTCCAACGCCTCGTCCACCTGCTTGTCGGAGTACTCAGATCGCTGCGGCTTCACGGATACCTTCTTGTAGTCGCCGAGGGTGACCGGCGGCATCACCGCGACGGTCGCCGTGAAGGAGAGGCCGTCCTTCTCGAGGTCGTCGTGCTCATGCTTGAGGTCGGTCTGCGGCCGCCCGACCGGACGGAGGTCGTGCTTCATCACGGCCTTGTAGTAGCTCTCGGCGACCGCCAGCTCCATCGCCTCGTGCGCGATGTGATGCGGGCCGGTCCGCGACTCGAGCACCGAACGCGGCGCCTTGCCCTTCCGGAATCCGGGCAGGTTCGCTTGCTTCGCGAGGTTCTTCACGGCCTGCTCGAAGTACCCCCGCATCTCCTCGGGGCTGATCGAGATCTTCAGCGAGACCTCGCTTTTCGGCAATTCCTTCAGTTCGATGTCCATACGTCGTATCAGTATATAGGTGCCGGGGAGAGGAATCGAACCTCCACGGGTGTTACCCCACCGGGTCCTAAACCCGGCGCGTCTGCCTAGTTCCGCCACCCCGGCGAGTGTAGGCAATTGTATTCTACCGCTCCAGTTCGAGCAGTGCCGCCTCGCGGCGCAGCCAGTAGGCGGCGCGCCGCAGCATGCGGGTCAGAAAACGCAAGGCCTTGATCATCACGAGCATCCGCCAGCGTCTGAGCATCGTCATTGGCCGCCCTCACACCGTCACTTGATCGCGCATCTTTTCGAACGTCTTCTCGCCAATGCCGGAGACTTCCATCAGCTCTTCCGCGCTTTCGAACGGACCGAAGGCCTCCCGGTAGTCGATGATCTTCTTGGCGGTCACTTCGCCGACGCCGGGCAGGTTTTCCAGTTCAGAGGCCGTCGCGGTATTGATATTGATCAGGCCGTCGGACTCCCCATCGTCACCGACACTGCCGCCGTTATTGCTGCCCGCCGGATCGCTAGTCGACTCGACCATCTCGCCGACCAGCGGGATATAGAGCTTCTGGTGATCCTTCAGCTCCTCGGCTTGGTTGAGATCCTTGGCGACCCAGACCCTGTCCGCATCCTGCGTGAACCCGCCGGACGCCTTGACCGCGTCCGCCACCAGGCTGCCGCCGGGCAGCTC
Organism: bacterium; assembly: GCA_030699935.1. GTDB lineage: Bacteria > Patescibacteriota > SICC01 > SICC01 > SICC01 > JALYJZ01. Next base: position 21,643 of record JAUYKS010000003.1, read on the forward strand.
CCGGACGCCCGGCTTGGCGACCGCCCCCTCGATGTCCACCACGATCGTCAGCGGCGCGGTCGGTTGGGGCGACGGGCTGGGCAGCGTCGCGTCGAGCACTAACGGCTGCCCTTGCAAGCGGCTTGAGACGATCCCCGTCGCGACGGTCGCCACGATGGCGACCGCGACAGCCGGTATCCGGAACCGGTTCCACAATGCGATGATGCGCTCCATAAAAGGTAGGTTGCTTACTAAGCAACCTATCATATAGTAGCTTGTTTGCCAACATGCGCCGGTGCAACGAAGGCCGAGCCGGATGATGCCGTCACGCCAGACGGGCGGCGGCGAGCACCTTGTCCCGAAGCGCCGGAATCGTCTTCAGCCGAGGGTCGCGCTCCAGCAAGTCCCGGGCCGCGGCGCGGGCTGACTTCAGCAGCCGCGGGTCGGACAGGCCTTCGATCGACACGGCGAATCCGGATTGTACGGTGCCGAGCACTTCCCCGGGCCCGCGGATTTCCAAGTCGACCTCCGCCAGCTCGAACCCGGAGTCGGTCCGCTCCATCGCCCGGAGCCGTTCGTTGTCCGCGGACGCGCCGTCGCCCGGCAACAGGTAGCAGTAAGACCGGTGCTTGCCGCGCCCGATCCGTCCGCGCAGCTGGTGGAGCTGGGCCAGCCCGAACCGCTGCGCTTCCTCGATTACCATCACCGTGGCGTTCGGGACGTCGACTCCGACCTCCACCACCGAGGTCGAGACGAGTACGTCGAGTTCACCCCGCGAGAACGCGTCCATCGTCCGCACCTTGTCCTCGGCGGGCAGCCGGCCGTGCAAGAGCGCGACCTTGTATCCGTCGAACACCGTCGCTGCCAGCCGCTCGAATTCCTCTTCCGCCGCCTTCAGGCCCAGCTGAGAATCCGAGATCACCGGGTAAAGCACGAACGCCTGACGGCCCTTCGCGAGTTCGTCGCGGACCGCCGCGAACGCCTTGTCCCGTCCGGCCGGCGCGACCACTTTCGTCGCGACCGCCGGGCGGCCCGCCGGCCGCTCGGGGATGATCGAGAGATCCTGGTCTCCGTAGGCCACGAGGGCCAGCGTCCGGGGAATCGGCGTCGCGGTCATGCTGAGCAGATGCGGCGCCCCTGCTGACGACTTCACGAACTGCTCGGCCCGCAGCTTGGCGCGTTGCTCGACCCCGAACCGGTGCTGTTCGTCGACGATCGCCAGACCCAGCCGTTGCCAGCGGACGTCCCGTTGGATCAGCGCGTGCGTCCCGACGACGATCGGTGCACCAGACGCGATCCGGCCGCGCGCCTCGTCCTGTTCGGCGGCGGGCTGCCCGCCGGCCAGTAGCGCGACCTCCAGGCCGAGCGGCTCGAACCACTGCCGGAGCGTCGCCGCATGTTGCCGCGCAAGCACTTCGGTCGGCACCATGAACGCCGTCTGGAGACCCGCGGCCGCGGCTTGATGCGCGGCGGCGGCCGCCACGGCCGTCTTGCCGGATCCGACGTCGCCTTGGAGCAGCCGCAACATCGGCCGATCGCGGCCGAGGTCGGACAGGATCTCGTCGAGCGCAGTGCGCTGTCCTGTGGTCAGTTTCCACGGCAGGGCCTTCAGGAACTTGTCCAGCGCGGTGGTGTCGGTCGGGATCACTGTGGCCCGGGCTTCCTCTTGCCATTCGCGGCGGCGGCGCTGGGCGATCAACTGCTGGTAAAACACTTGCTCGAAATCGAACCGGTAGCGCGCCCGCTTGGCCGCGTCACTGTCCTCCGGAAAGTGGATGCTCCGGACCGCCTCGGCGACCGGCAGCAGGTCCGCACCGTCGCGGATATCATCCGGCAACGTTTCCGGCATTCGGTCGGCGTAACTCAGGAGCGGCCGGATCTTGTAACGAAGCCAGCGCGAGCTGAGTCCTTCCGTCTCCGGATAGACCGGCACCAGCCGCCCGGAGTGGGTCTGCTCTCCGGTCAATGTCCGTCGCTCGACGGCCGGGCTCTGGAGGTTGGTCCCGTACTTGCCGGTCTTCAGCTTCCCGACGAAGACGTATTCCTTGCCGACGATCAGTGACTCCGCTAGATACGGCTGATTGAACCAGACCGCTTCCAAGATAGCCGCCTTGGCAGCCTTGGCAGCCTTGTCTCCGAGTACGGCCGTCACTATGCTGCGCCGGCCGCGCAACCGCCGCAGCCGGACCGACTTGACCGGTGCCCGGAGCGTGACCGACCCGCCCGCCGGTAGGCTTCCCGACGCCAGCAATTCCGGCAACGTCGTGGTTTCCCGCAGGTCGTCGTACCGCCGTGGGGCGTAGCGGAGCAGGTCGCCGACCGTCCGGATCCCGAGCCGGTGCAGCCGTTTGGCGTACGCCGGCCCGACGCCGGGAAGCGTGTCGATCTGCTGCTGGATGATGTCGAGTTTAGCTTGCATGGAGCCGAAGGAGTTGCGCTCCCTCCGGCGTCAGCGCGTCACCTTGAGGAACCGCCGCTTGCCCACTCGGATGATCGGATAGGCGCTGGCGACCACGGACACGTTCGGATCGGTCTGGACGACGTCGTTCACCTGCACCGCCCCCTGCTGGATCAGCCGGTGTGCCTCGGACGAACTGCGGGCCATGCCGGATTCCTTGAGGACCTTCCAAAGCGGGACAGCCAGCCCTTCGGCGCGCCAGGTCGGGATGCCTTTCGGAGTCTCCTTCTTCTGGAACACGCGCACGAACGCCCGTTCCGCCTTCTCGGCGGCGTCCTTCCCTTGTACCTCGAGGACGATCGCCTTGGCCAACTGCATCTTGGCGTCGCGCGGGTTCTGCTTGATGGTCCGCTTCAGATCTTCCACCGCTTCCACCGATTGGCTGGTGCACCACTCGAACGCCGGCACCACGACCTCGTCCGGCAGATGCATGACCTGTCCGTAGAGTTCCTGCGGCTTGCCGGCGATCGCGATCGCGTTGCCTTCGGTCTTGCCGATCTTCACTCCCTTGGAGTCCGCCAACAGCGGCACGGTCAGGACGAACTTCTCCTTGTCCTTGTATTCCTTGAGTAGCTTGCGTCCCTGCAGCATGTTGTACGTCTGGTCGGTGGCGCCGACCTCGACGTCGACGTTCAGGGCGACCGAGTCGTAGCCCTGCATCAGCGGGTAGAGGAACTCGCGGAGACTGATCGGCTTGCCCTGGTTCATCCGGCGCTCGAACATATCACGCTCCAGCAACTGCTGCACGGTGAAGTGCTGCGCCAGCTCGGCGACGCCGCTGAAGTCCATCTGCTCCAGCCAGGTTGAGTTGAATTCCGTCCGGGCCGGGTTGGCGCCGCGGAACTTGAGGAGCTTTTTCACCTGCCGTTTGTAGGCGCGGGCGTTCCGGAGTACCTGGGTCTTGGTGAGCGGCTGGCGGGCCGCCTGTTTGTCGGACGGATCCCCCGTCTGCGCGGTAAAGTCGCCGAAGAGCAGGATCACCTCGTGACCGAGCTCCTGGAAGTGCCGCATCTTCTGCAGCACGATCAGGTGCCCGATGTGCAGGTCCGGCGAAGTCGGGTCGAGCCCGAGGTACACCTTGAGCCGGCGCCGGCCGCGCAACAGCTGCACGAGCGCTTCGCGTGACGGATAGATCGTATCCGTCCCGCGGTCGACCAACTGCGTGATTAGCGCCTCCTTTTGGGCTTCCGGCTTGGAATCTGCTTTAGTGACGGTTTTTGTCATGTATCTGCCTTGCCAACCCATTATAGCTATACTTATATGGCTAGCGCTGCACCGTACATCGCGGCACCGCTCGATGCAAGCATGGGAAGAGTAAAAAACGCAATCGCTGACCTGTTCGCCAAGGACCGGCTGACCGCCGACGACGGTTCGGTCTGGAAGGACGCGCAAGGACAATGGCGGAAACGCCGAGTCCTGAAGCTATCGGGTTCCAGCGGCTTCTTCGCGTTATGCCTGTTCCTGGCGATCGCCTCGATCGGCCTGCCGCTGCCGGGGCGCGTCAACGATGCCCGGGCCGAAGCCACCTCGCTCTATGCCCGCGACGGCAAGACCCTCCTCTATAAGATCCGCGGCGAGAAGAACCGCAGCCGGATCGACTTCAGCCAGATGCCGAAGTGCATCAAGGACGCGACCGTCGCCACCGAGGACAAGAGCTTCTACAAGCACCAAGGGCTCGACCCGCGCGGCATGGCCCGGGCGTTGATCGTCAACCTCGAGTTCGGCCAGACCAGCCAGGGAGGCTCGACGATTACCCAGCAGCTGGTGAAGAACGCCCTGCTTTCGCCGGAGCGGACATATACCCGAAAGGCCAAGGAGCTGATTCTCTCGCTGGAAATCGAGCAGATGTTGTCCAAGGACGAGATCCTGAAGCTATACCTCAACGAGATCCCGTACGGCCACAGCGCCTACGGCATCGAGGCCGCTTCGCAGACGTACTTCGCCAAACCGGCGCGCCGGCTGACACTTCCCGAATGCGCCACCCTGGCCGCCCTGCCCCAGGCACCGAGCCTGTACTCACCGTACATCGGCGACAAGAAACTGCTGCGCGAACGGACGCTGTTCGTCCTCGAGCAGATGCAGAACCAGAAATACATCGATCAGGCGGAACGCGACCAGGCCACCGTCTCGGTGAAGAAGGGGCTGCAGTTCGCAGCTGCCCGCGGCGAGGACATCAAGGCGCCGCACTTCGTGTTCTACGTCCGGCAGCAGTTGGAGCGGGAACTCGGCGTGAAGGCTATCCAGGAGGGCGGCTACAAGGTGATCACGACGCTCGATCCGAAGAAGCAGGACATCGCCGAGGACGTGGTAACCCAGGCCAGCGGCAACTTCGGACTGTACGGCGCGTCGAACGCGGCGCTGACCGCGGTCAACCCGAAGACCGGACAGATCGAGGCGATGGTCGGCAGCGTCGATTTCTTCGACACGAAGGGCGACGGCAACGTCAACGTGGCCACCGCCAACCGGCAGCCCGGATCTTCGTTCAAGCCGATCGTCTACCTGGCGGCGTTCAAGAAAGGGCAACTGACGAACCTCGAGAAGCCGCTGGCGATGAACCCCACCACCTTGCTTTGGGACGTGAAGACGGACTTCGGCGGCGGGTACGCGCCGAACAACTACGACCGCACGTTCCGCGGTCCGATCAGCGCCCGGGACGCCCTGCAGCAATCGCTGAACGTCCCGGCCGTGAAGGTACTGGACCTAATCGGCGTTCGCACCGCCACCGACCTGGCCCACCAGATGGGCATCACCACCCTGAACGATCCGGACCGGTACGGTGACTCGCTGGTGCTCGGCGGCGGCGAGGTGAAACTGCTCGAGCTGACCTCGGCGTACAACGTGATCGCCAACCAAGGCGTGGCCGCCGTCCGGCGCAGCAATCCCAACGGGACCCACACCACGGCTACGGCGATCCTCAAGGTGACCGACCGCGAGAAGAAGGACGTGACGGATGACATCACCGGGAACTTCCAGAAGGGAGACGAGGTGGTTTCGAAGGATCTCGCCTATCAGATCTCCGACGTATTGTCCGACGATCCGGCCCGGGCGCCGCAGTTCGGCAGCGGCGGACCGCTGACGTTGCCGGGGCGTCCGGATACCGCCGCCAAGACCGGCACCACCGACAGCTACCGGGACGCCTGGACGGTCGGGTTCACGCCGCAGCTGTCCGCCGGGGTCTGGGTCGGCAACAACGACAACACGCCGATGAACGAAGCGGGCGGCAGCCGGGCGGCAGCGCCGATCTGGCACGACTTCATGGTGCGGGTGTTGGCGGACAAGCCGGTCGTGCCGTTCGAGCGGCCGGAAGGCATCAAGGAACTCCGGGTCGACCGGCTGACCGGCCTGCTGCCCGGCCGGAACACGCGCCAGACCAAGTCGGACCTATTCACCGACAGTAACGCGCCGAAGCAGCGCAGCGACGCCGGTGTCGGCATCGACAAGACTGAGTGTAAGCCGCGCGTCTCATTGAACAGCCCGTCCGGCGGGACGATCGACTCCGGCAGCGTCAGCATCTCGGCCACCGCGACGACGTCCGGAGACGGACCGGGAATCGCCCAGGTCAGCTTCAACGTGGACGGCCGCGTGATCGCGACCGACACCGCCCCGCCGTTCTCGACCGCTACGACGCTCAGTGGCGGTTCGCACACGATCACGGCGACCGCCCGCAGCAAGGACTGCAGCGAGGGGATCAGCGGCGAGTCGAGACTGCACAGCGAACGCCCGAACAACCCGAACTGGGAGAAGCCGGTGCAGGCCTGGATCCGCGGCCACGGATTGTCCTTCGGCCAGTCGGATAATACCGAGACGGCGACCGATTCCGTCCGGGTGACGGTCGGCAGCGGTGAAACTCCGACGCCCGAACCCTCCCCGACGGATGGCGGAGGTGGCGACGGTGGTGGCGGTGCGCTCGGTCCGGGCAGCCTGACTGGTTACCTGCGGGACGACCAGCTCCGGCTGCAGTTCGCTTGACCGGAGACGGCCTAGTACTTCGGATGGGCCGAGACGAAGACGCTGTCCTTGAGATAGAACCGCCACTGGTGTTCGCGGCCGCGGCGGATCCCGACGCGCGACGACTTCCCGATCTTCCGCGGCGGGACGTCCGGCGCGTCCTCGATACACAGGGTACCGCCGAGCAAGTCCTCGCGGTTCAGGCGCTGGTCCAGGTCCAGCGCTTGGCACAGCTTCGCCGGACCGTCGGTCAGTTCATGATCCGGCAGTTCCTTCAGGTGCGCACTCCGGAGGCGCCGGTTGCGCCGCATGGCCGCGATTCCTTCGTCCGGCTCCAGGGCACGAATCAGGACGGCGGTTCCCGACCCTTTCGGTTCGGTGACGCAATTCAGGCAGTAGTGCATGCCGTAGGTGAAGTAGACGTAGGCGTGCCCCGGTTCGCCGAACATCGGCGCGGCGCGGGACGCTTCTCCGTGACGGGCGTGCGACGCGACGTCGTCGGGACCCATGTACGCCTCGGTCTCGACGATGATGCCGGACAACCGCCGGCCGCGGCTGACTCGCACCAAGCGTTTTCCCAACAAGGCCCGGGCCACCTTGAGCGTGGGCCGGTCGTAGAACGAACGGGAAAGCTTCTTACTTCCCGTGTTTCTTCTCGTAGAGCGCGATGCCTTCTTCAATGACCTTCACCGCCGCATCACGGCCTTCGATAGCCTCGATCGTGACCTTTTTGCCTTGCAGGTCCTTGTAATGCTCGAAGAAGTGCTTGATCTCATCAAGGACGACTGGGGATACGTCTGATTTGTCCTTGATGTGGACCATGCCCGCGTCGCCCGCAGGTACACAGAGCACCTTCTCGTCCTTTTCCCCACTGTCGACCATGCGGAGGACCGCGATGGGACGCGCCGGCACCACGGTGCCCGGATAGTACGGCTCCGCCCGGTTGATGATCATTGCATCGATCGCGTCGCCGTCATGCCAATGCGTCCGCGGGACCAGACCGTAGTCGACCGGATAGACGAACGCGGTCGGCACCACCCGATCCAGTACGATCACGCCCGTATCCTCGTCCAGCTCATACTTGTTCTTCGAGCCGCGGGGAATCTCGATGAACACGTTGATCTCGTCCGGCGGATTCCCGGTCGTGAGGTCGTGGACGACGTTCATTTGACGGTCACCTCGCCGGCCTGGGACGGATTTAGGTGGTTGTGGAATCCCCAACTCCCCGCTTGCTCGAACGTGAACGTGTAGGAAGCGCCATCCTTCACGGTGTCGGAATTCAGGGCGCTGAGGTCCGTATGTTGCGGGTGCGGATTGCTGGCAATCAGCATCGGGCTGCTGCTGGCGTTCCGGAATACTACCGAGTCGCCGGCGTCCACCGTGACCGTGTCCGGCGAGAACCCGCTTTCCGTCAATGTGACGGTGGTCCCGGACTGTTCCGTCGCGGCGGTTTCTGCCGGAGTCGGAGTGGCGGCCGAAGTCGGGATCACTTCCTCGTCCTGGCGCTGGGTAGCGAACAGGGCCACGCCGATGCCGACGGCGATGAGGATCAGGACTGCTGCGATGATGCGGGGATTCATGCTTTAGTTTCCGTTTCCCAGCCTACGAAAGACCGTATCGCTTGGCAAGCGAATCCAGCCGCTTGGACTCGATCGCCTTCCGGATGTCGCGCATCAGCTCCAGGATGAAATGCAGGTTGTGGATCGTGGCCAGGCGCGGACCGAGCGCTTCGTGCGCCGCGAAGAGATGGCGGACGTAGGCTCGGGAATGGTTTTGGCAGGTAAAGCAGGAGCAGTCCGGATCCAGCGGCCACGGGTCGTCCGCGTGCTTGGCGGCGGAGACGTTCAGCCGGAATCGGTTTCGCGGCGTGCCGCCGTTCTTCGGACCGACGTATACCGTCCCGTTGCGCGCCTGCCGGGTCGGCGCCGCACAGTCGAACGCGTCCACGCCGAGCCGTACCGCCATGAAGATATCCGCCACCTCGCCGATTCCCAGCAGATGGCGCGGCTTCTCGGGCGCCAGCAAGGGCGTCGTCCACTCCAGCACCTTCCGCATGTCGCGCTTAGTCCGGCCGAGCGATCCGCCGATGGCCACGCCGGGGAACGGCCGGCCGTCGATGAACCGGGCACTGGCCTCGCGCAGGCCGCGGTAGGCGCCGCCCTGGACGATCCCGAACAGAGCCTGTGTCCGACGCTCCGTCCAGGCCGCCAGACAGCGCTCGGCCCAGCGGTGGGTGCGGGCCATCGCCTCGGCGGTGTACTCCTCGTCGTGCAGCGGCGAGGTGCACTCGTCGAAGGCCATGAAGATGTCCGCGCCGAGTTGCTGCTGGATCGCCACCGAGGACTCCGGGGTCAGTTCATGTTCCGAACCGTCCAGATGCGAGCGGAACCGGACGCCGCGCTCGCCGACGCGCATCAGGCGCTTGCCGGAGCGCGACGATGCTGAGCGCGTGGCGGACTGCCCGTCACCTGGGAACATCGCCGCGACCTTGCCGACGCCGTGTGCCAAGCCCCAGCCGAGCGAGAAGACCTGGAACCCGCCGCTGTCCGTGACGATCGGACCGTCACACCCCATGAAACCGTGCAACCCGCCGTGCCGCTCGACCAGGTCCGGTCCCGGCCGGAGCATCAGATGGTACGTGTTCGCCAGGACGACTTGGGCATCGAGCCGCTTCAGGTCTTCGCCGTCCAGCGTCTTCACGGTCGCCGCCGTGCCGACCGGTATGAACGCGGGGGTGTCGATGACGCCGTGCGGCGTCTTCAGCTTCCCGCGGCGGGCACCCTTATCCCTGGCGGTGACGGAAAAATTGATAGCTGGCATGATTCTCAGTATACTCATCGGCTAGGTATCCCATGACGAATACTCCAGACCAAGACCAAGAAGATCGTGATTTTTCCCAGGAAGAAGTCGGGGCTTCCCTGGCGGAGATATTCGAGGAGGAAATGGGTCCCGACGCGAATCCCGTCGCGGAACGCATTGCCCATCGCCCGCGGCTGCTTCGGTACTACGAGGACGGCCTGGAGAAGCGAGAGGAAAACGAGCCTCGTAAGGTCAAGAAGCTGTTGGGGACCAAGACGGAATACGACGCCAGCCAGGATCTCAGGGCATATACCGTGGCGGGATATCGGATCGAACTGATAGACGAATTCAGCGAACTGGCGGAACCGCGCATCGATGACAACCTGCTGCACCCGGAACACGGCGTCCTGGAGACGCTTGAGGAATTGCTCAAGAAGATCTGCGGACCGGGTGCCGACCAGACGGACCTCAGGAGAAGGGTCATGATCCTCACGGAGATATCACGCCGATATCGGAAGGATGTGCGTTGATGGCGGGCTACCGCTGCCGGCCCGGTTTCGTCTTCCGCGGAGTAACGAAGATCATCTTCCCCGCCACCGTCTGTAGCGACCGGCTGACCTCGGTTGTGACTTCCTTGCCGACCAGCTTGTCGCCGTTCTCCACGACGATCATCGTACCGTCGGGCAGGTAGCCCACGCCCTGGCCTTTCTCCTTGCCTTTGCCGACCACCTTCACCTCGAGCTCTTCGCCCGGCAGTACCGGTGGCCGCAACGATCCGGCCAGTTCATTCACGTTGAGCACCGGTACCCGTTCGATCTCGGCGACGCGGTTGAGGTTGTAATCCGTCGTCATGATCGCGGCCTTCCGGCGCTTGGCGATCTCGACCAGCTTGCTGTCGACCGCCTTCGTCTTCCCGGTGATCTCGACGATCTCGACCAGGACTTCGGAATGTTTTTCCAGCGCGGTCAGCGCCTCCAGGCCGCGGCGTCCCTTGGCCCGCCGCAGCGGGTCCGACGAGTCCGCGATGTGCTGGAGCTCCTCGAGGACAATCCGCGGGACCAGCAACGTTCCGGAGAGAAAGCCCGCGTTCGCGATATCCAGGATGCGCGCGTCGATGATCGCGCTGGTGTCTACCACGATCTCGCGGCCGGACGGCGCGCCCCGTCCGGTGACCGCTTGGTAGAGGAACGAGACGAACAGCGAGCCGCGGATGGCGAACAGCGTTCCGAACATCGCCACGGTGAGCAGCGTCACGGCCAGCGGCAGGGCGGTGCCGTACGGTGACGGCAGCGTCGCCAACGGCAACGACAACAAGGCGCCGACCACCAGTCCGGCCAGGACTCCGACGAACGTCGTCAACAACGTCTTGGTATGCGCCCGGACGATCCCCCGCGTAATCAGCAAGGCGAGTACCGTCAACAGGCCGATGAAGATGACAAGCTGGATCGCTTCTTGGTCCACGGATCCAGTCTAACAGGGCTTACTTCTTGGCCGGGGTCCGCTTGGCGGCGCGGCTGGCCGTGAACGTGAATGCGTCTTTCTCGAAACCGATCCGGACTCGGGCGCCGTCCTTGATCTCTCCGGACAGCAGCTTCTCGGCCAGCGGATCCTCGATATCGTTCTGGATCGCGCGACGGACCGGCCGGGCGCCGTACTGCGGGTCGAACCCGCGTTCGATCAGCGCGGCCTTCGCCTTGGCATCGACTGAGATCTTCAGATCGTGCTCCTTCAGCCGCCCCGCGAACTCGGTCAACTGCAGGTCGACGATCTTGCCGACCAGCTCCTTGGTCAGCGGCTTGAACACGACGATCTGGTCGAGACGGTTCAGGAACTCCGGCTTGAACTTGTCCTTGAGCTGCTCGAGGACGCGCTGTTTCATCTCCTCGTAACGCTGTTCCAGCGAGGCCTCGGAAGCGTCGTCGGTGACACGGAAACCGAGTTGGGCCGTCTTCTGGAGTTCGGATGCGCCCACGTTCGAGGTCAGGATGATGATCGCGTTCCGGAAGTCCACCTTCCGTCCCTTCGCATCGGTCAGCTGGCCGTCCTCGAGGATCTGCAGCAGCAGGTTGAACACCTCCGGATGCGCCTTCTCGACCTCGTCGAGCAGGATCACGGAGTACGGATTACGCCGGATCTGCTCGGTGAGCTTGCCGCCTTCCTCGTAGCCGACATACCCGGCCGGGGCGCCCACCAGTCGCGACACGTTATGCCGCTCCATGAACTCGGACATGTCGAGCTTGATCAGGTTGTCCTCGGCGCCGAATACTTCGCGCGCCAGGACCTTCACCAGCTCGGTCTTCCCGACACCGGTCGGACCGAGGAAGATGAACGATCCCATCGGGCGCTTCGGGTTGCCGATCCCGACGCGGCTACGCCGGATACTGCGGGACACCGCGGAGACGGCCTCGTCCTGCCCGATGATCTGTTGTTTCAGCTTCTTCTCGAGGTTGGTGAGATTCTCGGCCTCGGCCTTCACCAAGCGCGTGACCGGCACGCCGGTCCATTGCGCCACCACCGTGGCGATGTCCTCGGACTGGACCTTCACCGTCTTCGGCCCCTTGCCGCGAAGTTGTTCGCGGATCTTGTTGGCCTTGTCACGGAGCTGGGCCGCCTTCTCGTAGTCCTGGTTGTCGATCGCCCGCTCTTTCTCGGAGTTCATCGCGGTCAGTTCCTCCTGGAGCTTCTTGAGTTCCGGGGTCAGACCGCCTTCTCGCAGACGGCCGGCCGAAGCCGCTTCGTCCACCAGGTCGATCGCCTTGTCCGGCAGGAACCGGTCGGCGATATAGCGGGTGCTCAGGCGCACCGCGGTCTCGATCGCCTCGTCGGTGATCTCGACGCCGTGATGATCCTCATAGTTCTTGCGGAGGCCCTTGAGCACGGCAACGGTCTCCTCCTCGGACGGTTCCTTCACGTGCACCGGCTGGAAGCGCCGCTCCAACGCCGCGTCCTTCTCGATGTGTTTGCGGTATTCGTCGAGCGTGGTCGCGCCGACCGTCTGGATCTCGCCGCGGGCCAGTGACGGCTTCAGGATCTGGGCCGCGTCCATCGAGCCCTCGGCCGCGCCCGCTCCGACGATCGTGTGCAGCTCGTCGATGAACAGCACGATGTCGTCGAGCTTCTTGAGTTCCTCGATCACCTGTTTCACGCGTTCCTCGAACTCACCGCGGTACTTGGTGCCGGCGACCATCAGCGGCAGGTCGAGTGCCAGCACGCGCTTGCCGTGCAGCGCATCCGGGACGCGTTCCTCGATGATCCGCTCCGCCAGGCCTTCGACGATGGCGGTCTTGCCGATGCCGGGCTCCCCGATCAGCACCGGATTGTTCTTGGTCCGCCGGCCCAGGATCTGGATCACCCGCTGGACTTCGTCGTCGCGGCCGATCACCGGATCGAGCTTGTTCTGCTTGGCCAGGTCGGTGAGGTCGGTCGAGAAGTAGTCGAGCGCCGGCGTCTTGTCCTTGTCCGCCTTCTGCTTCTTGATCGTGCCGCCGCCGGGCGTGACCGGCTGGCCGCCGTTCGGTTGCCCGGGCGTCGCCGCGCCGGCTCCGGAGGCCGTGCTGCCGGTGTGCCGGAACAGGTTCAGAACCTGCGACTTGATCCGCTCCGGATCCGCGCCGAGTTCCTCAAGGATCGAATACGCCTTGGTATTCTTGTCGCCGAGGATGCCGAGCAACAGGTGTTCCGTGCCGACGTAATAGTGCTGATGGCGTGCCGCGGTCGCGACCGCCTTCTCAATCACCTTCTTGGCAGGGTCGGTCAGGCCCGCTCCGCCCGCGTCATAGCGGGATTTCGACGAGAAACTGAGCGCCAGCTGGACCTTCTCCAGCGTGACCGCGTGCCCCTCGAGAATCTCGGCCGCCAGCGCCTCCGGATTGGAAACCAGGCCGACCAGGATGTGCTCGGTGCCGATGTACGCCTCGCCCATCGCCCGCGCCGCCTTCTGCGCGGCGGTCAGCGAAAGCTTGGCGTTCTTGGTGAATTTCTCGAAGTGTTCGTTCTGCATGGTGTCTCGTGCGTAATGCCTCAAGTATGGGTGGTGCAAGCAGTCCCTTCGTTGGAAGGATTGCTAAAAATGCGTTGGAATGTGGTTTTTGTTCACGCGAAGCGTATTTTTCGTTTCGCGACATTACAGTATATGAAGCCGGCACAGAGTCAAGTATCTGCACCAACCGGTTGCGCAAATTAACTATTCGGAATCTTCTTTTTCGCCTGAACTATCGGGTTTTTCTTTGTCCGGAGCAGCTTCGGGAGTTTCCGGCTCTTCGGGTGCTTCGGGGGTTTCAGGGGCGGATTCCGAGGCGTCCTTCTTCTCTTTCGAAGTTTCTTTGTTCTCGGGAGATTCCGGCTCGACGGAAGTATCGGGCTCGGGTTTGGGCGCGGCTTTAGGCTCGGCTTCCGGCTCGGGAGCCGTGTCCCCGGCCTCGCTGACCGCCTGGGCCGCCAGCTGCTGGATTTCCTTGCGCCGATCGGATTCGACGCCGTCGACCTTATCCAAGTCCGCGTCCTCGGCCGCCGCGATCTTCTGGGCGGATTCCAACTTCGCCGCTCCGAACGCCTTGGCCTCGTCCTCCGTGACACCCTCGACCTTGCCGATCGGAATGCTGGCGATCACGCCGGCGGCGTCGGCATCCTCGCCGTCCGGCTCACTCGCCGCCTGGCCCGCCTTCCGCTGGGCCTCGGACTTGTCGATGTCGATCTGCCAGCCCGTCAGCTCGCCGCCCAAGCGGACGTTCTGACCGCCGCGGCCGATCGCCAGCGACAGCTGGTCGTCCGCGACCTTGAGCGTCGCCGTCTTCGTCTTTTCGTCGAGGTCGATCTTCGAGATCTTCGCCGGGCTCAGGGCGTTGGCGATGTAGGTCTTCGAATCCTCGTCGAAGAGCACGATGTCGATCTTCTCGTCGCCGAGCTCGGCCATGATCGCCTGGACCCGGGTGCCGCGCTGGCCGACGCAGGTGCCGACCGGATCGACGCCTTCCTGGTTGGACGCGACCGCGACCTTGCTGCGGACTCCCGCCTCCCGCGCGACCGACTTGATCTCGACCGTGCCGGCGTGGATCTCGGGGACTTCGAGCTCGAACAAGCGCCGCACGAAGTCCGGATGCGAACGGGTCAGGAGCAGCTGCGCCGCCCGGCCTTCCGGGTCGACCTCGCGCAACATCACCCGCAGGCGCTGCCCGATATAGTACCGTTCGCGTTCGATCTGGTCGCCCGGACCGATCACGCCGACGGCGCGTCCGACCTCGACGAAGACGTTCCGGCCCTCGATCCGCTGGACCGAGCCGGTCATCAGCTCTCCGGTGCGGTCGGCGTATTCCTCGCGGACGATCTCACGTTCGACTTCGCGGATGCGCTGGATGATCAACTGCTTGGCGGTCTGCGCCGCGATCCGTCCGAATCCGGCCGGCGGTTCCACCGGCTCCTCCCAGGTCTCACCGGCCTTCGGGCTCTTCACGCCCTGCTTGCGCGCTTCGGTGACCGTCATCTGGACGTGCTCGTTCTCGACGTCGTCCTTCTTGGCGACCAGCTCGTGGACGATGAACAGCTTGGTCTCGCCGTTCTTCGGGTTGAAGTCGGCCCGGACGTGCTGCTCGGGGTAGCCGTAGTCCTTGCGGTACGCCGCGGCGACCGCCGAGGCGACGGTCTCGAAGATCCGCTCCTTGGGGATCTTCCGGTCGTAGGCGATCTGTTCGACCGCTTCCGCGAACGCTTTGGGGTCGATGTCGAGTTTCATGATTTCGTGATTTCGGATGATAAAAAACGGAGCCTGAGGCTCCAACTAGAGTCAGTATAACAAAGGTCTCTTATCCACGCTAAGCCGTCACGTTACGGAAATGCTCCACGTCGTCGCCGGTGATCGCGACGACGTCGATCCGCCACGGCGTCCGGGTGGCGTGTTCGCGCCGGAAGAAGCCGGCCGCCCGGACGGTGTGCCGCAGCTTGGCCGCGTTGACCGCTTCGGCGGGATGGCCGGCCGCGCCGCCGCGGCGTGTCTTCACTTCCACGAACACCAGTTCCCCGCCGTCGCGCATGACCAGGTCGATCTCGCCGTAGCGCGTATGGTAGTTCGCGGCGACGAGCGCAAATCCCTGGCCGAGCAGGTAATCCCGTGCCCGGCGCTCGCCGGCGCTGCCATACTCTCGCTTGCTTATCACAAACCCAGTATAGCAAGCCAGCGGCAAGTCCGGCGACGATACCGATCAGACGGTCAACTTGGGCTGGAGCAGCTTGGCGATCGGCGCCCAGGCACGGCGATGCAGGTCGCAGGGCCCGTGTTCCCGAAGCGCCCGCTGGTGGTCCAGCGTGCCGTAACCGACGTTCCGATGGAAGCCGTACTCCGGATACTCTTCCGCCAAATCGCGCATCAGACCGTCGCGATGCACCTTGGCCACCACCGAGGCCGCGGCGATGCAGAGCTCGGTCAGGTCTCCCTTGATGATCGTTTCGCAGGGATGGGCCCCGGCGAAGTAATCGTGACGACCGTCTAGCAATACCCGGTCCGGGCCGGCGTCCAGCGCCGCGACGGCGCGGCTTCCCGCTTCCCGCAGCGCCCGGGATAATCCCAGCCGGTTGAATTCGTCGATCCCGACGGTCCCGACGCCGACTGCCATGGCGCGGCGGCGGACATACGCCGCGATCCGTTCGCGGTCCGCCTTGAGCAACAGTTTCGAATCCCGGATTCCGTGAAACCGGGATTCCGGATCGAGGATGACCGCGCCGGCCACCAGAGGTCCGGCCCAGGCTCCGCGCCCGACCTCGTCCACGCCGCAGACGACCACGTCGGTCCGGGACCAGTGGCGTTCACGCTCCCGGCCGGGAGCCTTACTTCTTCTCGGCTGTTTTCTTATCGTTACCGGCATCGGGCTTCTTGGCTTCTGCTTCGGCGGGCTGTTTCGCCTCGGCCTTCGCTTCAACCTTAGCCTTTTCGGACGGAGCCGGCTTCGGCTGCGCCTTCACCTCGGCCCAGGGGTGGATCACCTCGCGGTCGGCCTGCTTGACCGGGACCTCCTTCATTCGCGCCGCCTTGCCAGCCCGGTCGCGCATGTAGTGCAGCTTGGCCCGCCGTACCTTGGCCGCCCGCTGGACCTCGATCTTCGTGATCTTCGGCGAATGCAGCGGGAAGATCCGTTCCACGCCGACGCCGGAACTGATCCGCCGCACGGTGAATGTCGCCTCGGGACCGATGCCGCCGCGACGCCGGATTACCAGACCCTCGAAATACTGGGTCCGTTCCTTATTGCCTTCCTTGACGGTCGTATAGACGCGCACGCGGTCGCCGGGCTCCACGTTCGTGAACATCGGCTTGACCTGCTTGGCTGCGACCTTTCTGATCAGCGTTTGACTCATACGCTCTAGCTTACCTCGCTTCGACCGAAACGTTCCAGTCCACGACTTCGAGGTCGTCAATCAGCGCCTTGGAGTAGCGCACGCCGTGGGCGAGTTTCAGTTTCTTCTCGCTCTCGCCGTGGGTCAGGATCAGGAATACCGGCGATTCGCCCCGATGATCCGAAAGTACCCGCTTCACCTGCTCCAGCACCGCCAGCGTCGTATTCTGGCCGAGCCGGACGGTCAGCGATTCGTACTTCATGGTGGCTGACTCCTGGCTTGGGGGATCGGCGGTCTCGGAATCAGCGACCTGAGTTTGCTGAGCCGCATCCGGCGCCTTCGGAGCCCCGGCGACCATCATGTCAAGATCCTCGATTTCCACGTCGGAAGGCCGTTCGTGAGCGGGTGAAGCACCGGCGATTTCCGACGGTTCGACGGGCCGGTTCGGACGGGCTTCTTCCGACAACAGCTCGATCGAATCGGCCAGGATCTTCGGCTCGTCGTCCTTGCGGGAGATCTTGCCGGCGATCTTCAGCGCGGTGCCGGCATCCAGATGCTCCCGGACGTCGAGATACAGCTTCGGGAAGACGATCACCTCGATCTTCCGGTTGCGGTCCTCGACGGTGACGAACGCCATCGGATCGCCTTTCTTGGTGTTGATCCGCTTCGTCACGGTGACCAGGCAGGCAATCTCGACCGGCCGCTTCTCGGGCAGGTTGGTCAGTGAGCTGATCGCCGCGAAACGTTTCACCACGTCGCCGTACGAGCTGAGCGGATGTTCCGAGACGTACATCCCGAGCAATTCCCGTTCCCATTCCAGTTTCTGGCGCTGGTCGACCGAAGTCGAAGAGGCGGCCGGTGGCAGCGTGAACCCGGTCTCGCCGGCCGGTGATTCGCCGAACAGGCTGGACTGGCCGATCCGGTTTTCCGCCGCCCGGGCTGCCGCGAACCGCGCCATACCCTCTAGGCCGGCCAGCAGACGCCCGCGTCCGGCGGAATCGCCGGCGGCTCCGGTGTCGACGAGCCCGTCCAGCGCGCCGGCTTTGACCAGCGCTTCCAGCGATTTCTTGTTGGCGGTGCCGTCCGGAAGTCGCGACAGGAAGTCATTCAAATCGGTGAACGGCCCTTCGGCCTTCCGGCTCGCCACGATCGCTGCCGCCGTGTTCTTGCCGAGATTCTTGATCGCGTTCAGGCCGAAACGGATCGACTGCTTGTCGGCCGCCACCGCGAAGTCCGCGAACGATTCGTTGACGTCCGGCGGCAACACCTTGATGCCGAGCCCCTCGGCGTCGGTGATCGCATTGGCCAGCTTGTCGAGATCCTCCTGCTCACTGGTCATCAGCGCCGCCATGAAGGCGCTGGGATAGTGCGCCTTGAGATACGCCGTCTGATACGCGATCAGCGCGTAGCAAGCTGCATGCGATTTGTTGAAGGCGTACCGCGCAAAGTCCTCGAGCTCCCCGAAGAGCTTCACCGCCAAGCCGCGCTCCATGCCGCCGTGCTTGACCGCGCCGGTCACAAACTTCTCCTTCTGCTCCGCGAGCAGCGAAGCGATCTTCTTGCCGACCGCCTTGCGCAGCGTGTCTGCCTCGCCGCCGGTGAATCCGGCCAGGTCCTTCGAGATCTGCATCACCTGCTCCTGGTAGACGATCACGCCGTAGGTTTCCTTCAGCGCGTTCTCGACCTTCGGGTGCACGTAAGTCACCTGCTCGCGGCCGTGCTTCCGCTTGATGAACGAATCGATCCACTGCATCGGGCCGGGCCGGTAGAGCGAGACCATCGCCACGATGTCCTCGAACTTGGTCGGCCGCAACTCCTTGATATAGCGGCGCATGCCCTCGGACTCCAGCTGGAAGATGCCGTAGGTCCGACCCGCGGCCAGCAGCTCGAACGTCTTCGTGTCGTCGAGCGGGATATTTTCGACGTCGACCTGCTTGCCGTAGACCGCGTCGATGATCTCGGTCGCGTTGCGGAGGATCGTCAGGTTGGAGAGCCCGAGGAAGTCCATCTTCAGCAATCCGATGTCCTCGATCGGGTACATCGAGTATTGGGTTACCACCGAATCGTCGTCACCGCGGGTGGCGTGTTGCAGCGGTACGTGCTCGACCAGCGGCTTGTCGCCGATTACCACGCCGGCGGCGTGGGTCGAGGCGTGTCGGACCGATCCTTCGATCCGCGACGCCAGGTCGAGCAGACGGTCGACCGATTGGCTCTGGGCGGCCAGCTCCTTGAGCTCGGGCTGCTTGCGGGCTTCCGCCAGGTTCATGCCGAACGGGATCAGTTTGGCGACTTGGTCGACTTCGCCGTAGCTCAGACCCATCACGCGGCCGGTATCTCGGACCGCGGCCCGGGCGGCCATCGTACCGAAGGTTATGATCTGGGCGACCCGGTCCTTGCCGTACTTCTCGGCGACGTAATCGATTACCTCGGCCCGGCGGTCGTCAGCGAAGTCCATGTCGATATCCGGCATCGAGATCCGGTCCGGATTGAGGAACCGTTCGAAGAGCAGGTCGTATTCGAGCGGATCCAAGGTCGTGATGTCGAGGACATACGAAACCAGGCTGCCAGCGGCACTGCCGCGTCCCGGCCCGACCCAGATGCCGCGACTCTTCGCCTCACGGACCAGGTCGCCGACGATCAGGAAGTAGCTTTCGAAACCCATCTTCTCGATCACACCGAGTTCGTAGTCGATCCGGTCGCCGACTTCCTTGGACGGCGCCTTGCCGTACCGCTTCTCGACGCCGGACGCGACTTGTTTCCGGAGCAGGTTCCGCTCCGTCTCGCCCTCCGGCACTTCGAACTTCGGCAGGATGATCTTGCCGAGCTCGAGCTCCAGGTCGCAGCGCTCCGCGATCGCGACGGTGTTACTGACCGCTTCCGGCGTATCGGCGAAGCTCTCCGTCATCTCCTGCGGAGTCTTCAGCGAGAAGTCTTCGCCCGTCATGTTCAGCCGATCGGTGTCATCGAGCTGCTTGCCGGTCTGGATGCAAACCAGCACGTCCTGCGCTTCGGAGTCGTCGGGCCGGACGTAGTGCGCGTCGTTGGTGCCGATCAGCGGCAGTCCCTTCTCTTTGGCAATCCGCTTCAGCGCGGCGTTGAGCTCGCCCTGCTCCGGGATGTTCGGGTGGTGCTGAAGCTCCAGGTAGTAGCGATCGCCGAATACTTTCGCGAACTTGTCGACGACTTTTTTCGCCTGTGCCTCGCCCGCGTCACGCAAGGCGTTCGCGACCTCGCCCTGCAGACAGGCCGAGGTGCAGATCAGCCCTTCGTGATGTCGCTGCAGCAGTTCCCAATCGATCCGCGGCTTGTAGTAGAAACCTTCGAGATGTGCCGCGGTCACTAGCTTGATCAGGTTCTTGTACCCGGTCCGGTTCTGCGCCAGGAGGATGAGGTGGTACGGGTTCACGTCCGCCGTCGGATCCTTGTCCTTGCGACCGCGCCGCGCCACGTAAACCTCGCACCCGATGATCGGTTTGATGCCGGCCTTCGTCGCCGCTTGGTAGAACTCGACCGCGCCGTACAGCACGCCGTGGTCGGTGAGCGCCAAGGCGTCCATGCCCTGCTGCTTTACCGTCGCCGAGAGGTCGGGCAGCTTGCTGAGTCCATCGAGCAGACTGTAGTGGGAGTGGGTGTGGAGGTGGACGAACTTACTCATCCTCGCCCCGTACCGTCCCGCCGCGACGATCCA
The DNA here is from genome assembly GCA_030699935.1 of bacterium. GTDB lineage: Bacteria > Patescibacteriota > SICC01 > SICC01 > SICC01 > JALYJZ01. The sequence continues at coordinate 41,835 of JAUYKS010000003.1, forward strand.
GGTAGACCGCCGTCCCGATCACCGCTAGCAGTACCGCCGCCAGCGATACCAGTAGGATCGCGATCCAACTGAAGAATCCGTGGACGATACTGACGACCCCGCCGACGATCGCCCGGCCGAAACCCGTACCGTCGAGGAACAGCACCAGGAGGAAGAACCCGCCGAGACCGATCAGCGCCCGGACCAGCCAGCGCTGCCGGGCCCGTACCAATCCCCAGTACAGCTTCACCTGCGCGCCGAAAGAGTCGCGTTGCCGGGTCAGGTCGTTCAGATCGGCAACTCCCTGCCGGAACGCCTGCAGGTAATCCTTCGCGCGGGACTTGGTGAGCGCCCCCGTCGAACCATGACGCAGCCGCTCCACGAACGCGTACGCTTTGGTCACGTCGGCCGGACGGGTCAGGTGCAGCTTGACCGCCTCCAGCCGTTCGGCCGGCGTGTGGCCTGGGATGTGCTCCTCGGACATCCGGCCCTCGAACAGCTTGGCCGCCTCGAGCACCGCCAGCTTATGCGCACTGGCGGTATTCTCCTTTTCTGCTTCTTCTACCGAGGTCCAATCGATGGTAGCCATATCTTCTAGCTTATAGCGAATGGGCGTCGGCTAGTAGCGGTGGGCGTCGGTACTCAGGGGGTCGGTACTCAGGGGGTCGGGTTGATCTGATTGCCGGTCTCCTCGAAGAACTCTCCCAGTTCGCCGGGCAGGTTATCGCCGAGGATTCCCAGGACGGCGACGACGATCGCCACGACGACCGTTGCTCCGACGATCGCGCCGAACCCTCGCGCCAGTCCGGTCAGGAAATTCCTCCAAAGCAGCGACCGGGTGTCCTGGAGCTGTTCGAGATAGTCGTTGAACCGGCCGCGCTCCAGTGCCAGCGCGAGCTTCTCGATCGCCCGCTCCCGTTTCGCGGGTTTGCGCGCGGTCTGGCGCGGCTTCGCCATTATCGGCTCCGTCGCGGTCGGGGGTTGCTGGCGGCCGGCCGTTTGGTTTGGCCGGCGGAGCGCTTCGCTTGGCGGACGGTACGGTTCGCCTGGCGGACGGTCTTCCGTGCCGTGCGCTTGGCCTGGCCGGCGGTCTTCTTGGCGGTACGTTTCGCCTGGCGGACGGTCTTGTCAGCCTCGCGCTTCGCCCGTTTGACGCCGCGGCGGGTCTTTCGTTCGGCCTTCTTTACCTGTTTGCCGGCCTCGCCGGTGACGTCCTTCGCGGTGCGTTCGATGTCATGACGCGTCTCCTTGCCGGACTTCGGTGCCAGCAAGATCCCGGCGATGCCGCCGATCAGCGCTCCCAAGAACGTTCCTCGCACGAATTTTCCGCGTTTCGCCATCAAAGCCTCCTCAAAAGTTCATTACGAAAGTTCATTACGATTTCACTGCGACGTCGGCTCGTGACGCAACAGCCGCGTCGCCCATACGACCAGGTATCCCAGCACGCCGTAGATCAGCATCGCGACCAGCGCTTCGAGCTCGATGCGCTGACCGGTGTAGTCGTTGTAGGTATCAAGACTGCCGAAGATGCCCGCGAACGGAGCGATCAGCGGCGCCGTCATCCCGTACCAGAAGTCGACGAAGGGCACACCGGTGCGGGCCCCGAACAGCAACAGGATGAATCGGATCAGGATCACGGAAACGATCACCGCGATGATGAACCAGATGATGTCCTCGACCTTGCGGACCCGCCGATCGTCCTGGCGTTCGGGTACGTCGGACCGGGTTTCCTCGACTTCCGTCTTGGATGCCGTGCTCGTACGGACCATCACTTCCTCTTTCTGGACTTACGGCTGACCGTCTTCACGCCCTTGTTGAATCCCGCCAGGGCACCGACGACCGTCGCCAGCGGGCGTAACAGGTTGCTGCTATACGCGTTGACCGTATCACCGGCCCGTTCGGCGGCACCTTTCAGCGGCTCCGCGACCTCGTAGACCTTGTCGACCAGTTTCCGGACGCGCCGGATCAGGATCAGGATCGCGAAGAGCAACAGGCAGAGCAGGACCGTCATGATGATCAGTCCGACCGAGGCGATCCAAAGGATGGTGTCCGGTACTTCAGTCATATGGTTACTAGCGTAGCGGTTTTGCAGCCGACGACAAGTGCAATCTTACAAAAAGGAAAAGCCCCGCGAGCGGGGCTTTTCGAGATACGTAGTCGGAACTACGCGGCCGGCGTGTCTTCGCCTGCGCCTTCGCCTTTGTCGTCGCCGGACTCGTCAGAGTCCGCGCCGTCGCTGGCCGGAGTTTCCTCCGTGGCGGGGGCTGCGTCGCCCTCGTCGCCCTTGTTGCCGCCGTTCTCGTCGGCATCAGGGGTCGGGTTTGCACCCTCGTCTGCGTCTTGCAGAAGGTTGATCAACATAATGTTGTCCTCCTTGATTAGTTGCTACGGCATGTACCGTCCGAAAACGGTATCGGCCCTATTGTCTCACAGCGGGCGAGGAAGCTGTCAACACTTGTCTTGGTAAGTTATGACAATTTTTTCTCGACAAGTTGTGCAACTTCACTAGCATCGGCCGCGCCTTTGGTGGCTTTCATCACCGCGCCGACGATCACCTGCTTGGCGTTCACGTTGCCGGCCTTGAAGTCCGCGGCGGGTTTCGGATTGTCCTTGATCGCTTGATCGACCGCGGCTTCGATGTCACCTCCTGAAGCCATTGAAGACTTAAATTTGTCGATGATTTTTCCAAGGCTTCCATTAGATTTTTCCCATTCCTTGGAAATGACTTTTGCTTGTGGGCCTCTAATGACCCTAACGTGCGGGGCTATTGATAAAGTAAATTCTTTGAGCCGCTCTAAATTGCGTCGGTTTTCAAATTCTGGATATTGCCTATAAGAAAGCCACAGAATAGGAATTTTTCTAATTTGGTTATCGGCGTTTTTTACTAGACCATCGAGGGGTTTTCCAATGTAGCTTTCTGTCGCTGAGACTATAGCTTCCATTTCTTCCTTACTATTTATTGCTGCATCAAGTAACTCCTGGCTCGCGATGTAACGGTTATCGTCCTTATATAAGAGCCTGCGATAACTCATGGGGGTCATCCCAGTTTCGGCCTCAAGTTTTTCAAGGTTGAGTTCCTTCGGATTCAGCGGCGGGATGTCCGGCTCCGGGAAGTAGCGGTAGTCGTGCGCCTCCTCCTTGCCGCGTTGGCTGACCGTCTTGCCGCGGTCCTCATCGAAGCCGCGGGTCTCCTGGTCGATCTTCTCGCCTTTCCCCAGCAGCTCGGTCTGCCGCTTGATCTCGGACGCCAGGCCCTTCTCGACGAACCGGAAGCTGTTCAGGTTCTTCAGTTCGGTCTTGGTGCCGAGCTTCTTCTCGCCGGGCTTGCGGAGCGAGACGTTGGCGTCGGCCCGGAGGTGCCCCTTCTCCATGTCCGCGTCCGACACGCCGAGGTAGCGCATCAACCGGCGCAGTTCTTGGAGGAACCGCTTGGCTTCCGCCGGGCTGCGCAGGTCCGGCTCGGTGACGATCTCGGCCAGCGGCGTCCCGGAGCGATTCAGGTCCACCAACGAGTAGTCGGCGCCCTTCGGGTGGGTCAGCTTGCCGGCGTCCTCCTCCAAGTGCAGCCGCGTGATGCCGATTTTCTTGGTGACCGGCTTCCCGCCAGGCTTACCGTCCTCGACCATGTCGAACTCGAAAGTCCCCGGGCCTCCGAACGGCTGGTCGTACTGCGAGATCTGGTAGCCCTTCGGCAGGTCCGGGTAGAAGTATTGCTTGCGATCGAATTTCGATTCGTCCGGGATCGTGCAGCCTAGCGCCAACGCCACCTTGAGCGCCCACTCCACTGCCGTCCGATTCGGGACCGGCAACGCGCCCGGCAGCCCGAGGCAGACCGGGCAGGTCAGTTCGTTCGGCTTGGCGCCGTCGGCGCGGTTGTCGCAGCGACAGAACATCTTCGACTTCGTCCGCAGCTGGACGTGGATCTCCAGGCCGATGACGGCTTCATACTGCGTCGCGCCGCTCACAACGCCCCCAAATCCTTCAGCGCCCGTTCGAACTTGTCGAGGGCGCTCTTCGTCTCGAAGCTCAGCAGTTCCTTATCCGCTTCGTGGACGATCCGGTTGCGCGTCTTGTGGGCGGACCAGAGGCCGTCGTAGTCGGAGAAGCGGGCGCGGCCGGCGGCCTTCAGGCGTTCCCCCATCGTGTCGCCGGGGATCCCGAGCGCCTTCAGACAGTGGTCGACGAGATTGTCCGCGGTGATTACGGACTGCCGGAGGTGGGCCGGACCGCCGCGCTTCAGTTGTTCGCGGACCTCGTGCCAGCGGACGTGGGCCAGCGATTTGTCCTCGGCGGACAGCGTCTTGGGCAACGTGCGGTGCCGCTGGAGCATCAAGAGCAGACCGAGCACGATCACCAGCACGACGATCAGGATCATCGCGGTGATGGCGCTCATTGCGGCTCCTTCGGCTTCGGCGGTTCCTTGACGTGCCAGTCGTGCCGTTGCTCGTAGGCGTGGGCCGCCCGCAGGACCGTCTCCTCGTCCCAGTGCTGGCCGATCAACTGCAGGCCGATCGGCAGGCCGGCCTTGTCGAATCCGGCCGGGACGGAGATCGCCGGCAATCCGGCCAGGCTGGCCGGCACCGTGAAGATGTCGGCGAGGTACATCGCCAGCGGGTCGTCGGACTTTTCGCCGAGTTTGAACGCGGTCGTCGGGGTCGTGGGGGTGAGTAACAGGTCCGCGTCCTTGAACGCCTTTTCGAAGTCCCGCGTGATCAGCGTCCGCACCTGCATCGCCTTCTTGTAGTACGCGTCGTAATATCCGGCAGACAGCGCGTAGGTGCCGAGCATGATCCGGCGCTTCACTTCCGGCCCGAACCCCTGCGCGCGGCTCTGGAAGTAGACGTCCTCCAGTGAGCCCTGCCACGATCCTTCCCGCTCGACCGAATGGCCGTACCGGATCCCGTCGTAGCGCGCGAGGTTGGACGAGGCTTCGGCCGGCATCACCAGATAGTAGACGGACACGGCGTACTTGGTATGCGGCAGGCTGACGTCGACGATTTCCGCGCCTGATTTTTTGAGGTCTTCCTTCGCTTGCTCGACCGCCTCTTCGATCTCCGACTGCACGCCGCCATCCTTAGCCCCGCCCTCGACTTCGAAATACTCTTTGGGGATCCCGATCTTCAAGCCCTTCACGTCTCCGGTCAAAGCCTTTCGATAGTCCGGCACGGGACGGTCGACGCTGGTCGCATCCAGCGGATCGGGACCGGCGATCACGCCGAGCGCCGTGGCGGCATCGGCCACATTAGTCGTCAATGTCCCGGCTTGGTCGAGCGAGCTCGCCATCGCGATCAGCCCGTACCGCGAGACCCGCCCGTACGTCGGCTTCATCCCGACCACGCCGCAGAAGGCGGCGGGCTGGCGGACTGAGCCGCCGGTATCGGTGCCGAGCCCGACCGGAGCCGACCGCTCCGCGACCGCCGCCGCCGAACCGCCGGAGCTCCCGCCGGGCACCCGCGTCGGATCCCAGGGGTTAACCGTCTTGCCCAGCGCCGAGTTCTCGGTCGAGGCGCCCATCGCGAACTCGTCGAGGTTCGTCTTGCCGATCACTTCCGCTCCGGCCTCGACGATCTTCCGTACGACCGTCGCATCATACGGACTTTCGTACGGTTCGAGCATCTTCGAAGCCGCCGTGCTCTTGCGCCCGTCCGCCGTGACGATAATGTCCTTCACCGCGACCGGTACGCCCTTGAGGATTCCGGAGTCCAGCGCCTTACGAGCCGCCGTGACGCCGGCCGGCTTCGGCACCTCGCCGAGATACGGGCTCGACCCGGAGACGTTAGCCACCGAAGACCCCCTTCACCTTGATGCTCGTGCCGTCGCTAGCCGGCACGTCGACGGGCAGTTTATCGCGACGCTCGTTCTTGATTTCGTCGTCCGCCAGTACGTTCACCAAGCCAGTCACCTGGGCCGTCGGCGGGACATCGGCCGTATCGACTTCGTCCAACTGCTCGATGTAACCGAGGATCGAGGAAAGCTGTCCCTGGTATACGGCGATGTCGTCGTCCGACAACGCCAGCCGGGCCAGCCGGGCAACTTTTTCTACTGCCTGTCTGTCGATTTTCACCTTTCCAGCTTAGCGTCTAGACCGTACCTAACCAATGTTGCTAAGATATCGAGTCATGAACACCGGACCAGAACATTCAGATCGAGTGCCCCGTTCTGTCGAAGAAGCCAGGGGGATCGCGGAGGCAAGCGTCGACGATTGGCGTGTTGTTCCGGAGCTGGCCAGACGAATCTGTGAAAACGGCCGGTCTGATATCCGGCATCAGATGGCGGCCGAGACCGGCGTGTGGCCTATATTCCATACTCTGAAACTGGACGCCGAGCGTCCCTCCGGCATCGGCATCGACTGTGAAACCGGGTTGCTCCGGGCGATCAGGCGGGCCGATCCGACTGACGGAGAAATCGTCGATGCGTCTACGCCGACTACCGCCATAGACGGCAAACTGGTGCGCCGGTTACTCGAGTCCCACCTGGATACTTGACAAAACGCCTTAACTGAGCTATTATTCGTCAATTAGTAAATTAATGGCGATGGGACCTAACAAACACAAACAGCAGTCATTCGACTTCGACGAAGAGGAGCAGCAGGAATCGCTTCCGCTCGGCGACGTCCTGCAACACGCCGACGAATTAGCAGAACACGAAGAAAACGACGAGGAACTTGGACATGAGTGAACGCGAACGACCGGACCTGGACGCCGTGGCGAAAAGCTTCGAAGAGAACGAGAAGAAAGTCATGAGTGACGAGGGGCGGTCCATGCGGCACAGTGAGGACCGGCGGAAGGATGACCGCCGCAAGGGCACGTTGCGTCGCGCCGGTGAAAAGACGGCTGCCAGCCTCGCGGTCGGCGGCGCGTTGTTCGGAGCCGGGGAACTCGCGCTCCATGCCATGGACGGCAAGCCGCTCGGCCGGACCCCGCGGGCACCCGAAGCGAAGATCAAAGAACAGGAAGCGCAGCACCGCAAGGCCGAACAGGCCAAGGTCCACGACGCAATCGCCAAAGCCAAGGCGGACGCCGAGGCCGGGACGCCCGTCGCATCCAGCGGCGTGATCGACGTCAGCGAAGACGGCGTGAACGGTTACGTTGATCTGAACAGCCCCAACCCCGAAGACACGACGCGCGTTACGATGCAGCCGGAAACCGGCGGCTTGCCGGCGGAGTCACAGTCCGAGACCGGAGGCTTGCCGGCGGAGTCCGACGACTCAACGGCCTAACAACTTGTTGAGCCGGCCCTCGTCGATGATTTTCACGCTAAGCTTCTCCGCTTTTGCTAGCTTCGAGCCGGGGTTGTCGCCGGCCACCACGTAGTCGGTCTCTTTCGAGACGGAGCCGGTCGCCTTGCCGCCTTTGCTGCGAATCCGTTGTTGCGCCTCCTCTCGGCTGATGTCGGACAGCGTACCGGTGACCACGAAGGTCAGCCCGGCCAGCTCGTCCGTCTTCTGAGGCTTGGTGACTTTCACTTCCTTCGCGAGGCGATCCAGTAGTTTAAGGTTCGCCGGAGCCTTGAGCCAGGCCTCAACTTCTTCGGCAACGACCTCGCCGACCCCCTCGACGCTCTCGAGCGCTTCCGCCGTCGCCTTCCGGAATTTCGCCAGCGTCTCGAACTCGTCCGCCAGGTCGAGCGCCGTCTGCAGCCCGACGTGCCGGATCCCGAGCGCGTAGATGAACCGACCCAGCGGGACCGTGCGAGCGGCCTGGGCGCCGTCAATCACGGCCTGCGATTTCTTCTCGGCAAACTTCTCCAGCGGCTCGAGGTCGCCGGCCTTCAAGGCGAACAGGTCGGCCGGGTCGCGGATCAGCCCTTCCTCGAGCAGTTGGCGGACCAGCTTCTCGCCGATGCCGTCGATGTCGAGCGCGTCCTTCGAGACGAAGTGTTCGAGCCGGCCCGCTTCCATCGCGAAACAGTCCGGGTTCGGGCAGCGCGTGACCGCCTCACCTTCCGGGCGGACCAGCTTGGTGCCGCAATTCGGACATGTCTTCGGCATCCGGAACTTCCGCTCCTTGCCGGTCCGGAGCTTCGGCAGCGGCTGGACGACCTCGGGAATGATATCGCCGGCCTTCTGAAGAATCACCGTGTCACCGACCCGGATGTCCTTGCGCGCAATCTCGTCCTCGTTGTGAAGCGTGGCGCGGCTGACCGTCGTCCCGGCGACCTGCACCGGCTCCATCACCGCGAACGGGGTCACCGCGCCGGTGCGTCCGACGTTGACGCGGATGTCGTTGACCTTCGTCGTCACCTGCTCCGGCGCGAACTTGAACGCGACGTTCCCGCGCGCCGCTTTCCCGGACACGCCGAGCCGCCGGAACAGCTTGCGGTCGTTGACGGTCACCACCGTCCCGTCGATCTGATACGGCAACGACTGCCGCTTCTTTTCCATCTCCTGCCAGAACGCGACGACCTCGTCGGTGTCCTTGCAAACCCGGTCGAACCGCCCCGTCGGGAAACCGAGCTTCCGGGCCCGGTCGTGTTCGTCGGCATGCGTCGGCAACGAATCGTCGAGCAGCGCGTACGCAACGAAGGCCAGCGGGCGGGCGGCGACCAATTTGGGATCGAGTTGCCGGAGCGTCCCCGCCGCCAGGTTCCGCGGGTTGGCATAGGTCGGCTTGCCGGCCTTTTCCTGTGCCTTGTTCACCTTCTCGAAATCCGCGTAAGGCATGTAGACCTCGCCGCGCACCTCGACCGTGACCGGTTCGCGGAGCCGGAGCGGCACGCTCTCGATCGTCCGGACGTTCGTGGTGACGTCCTCGCCGATCCGTCCGTTGCCGCGGGTCGCGGCTTGCTGGTAGACGCCCTTCTCGTACCGAATCGCGATCGCCAAGCCATCGTACTTTAGTTCCGCGAAGTACCCGGGGCTGACGGGCCGCTCGGGACTGCCGACCAGCTTCTCGATCCGCGACTCCCACGCCCGGAACTCGTCAGGGTCGAACACATCGACGAGCGACAACATCGGCCGGGAATGCGTGACCTTTCTGAACCCCTTCGCTACCGCGCCTTCGACGCGCTGGGTCGGCGAATCTGGAGTGACCAGCTCAGGAAACCGCTCCTCGAGCTGGGCCAGCTCATGCTTCAGCGAGTCCAGCGCCTCGGGTGAGATTTCCGAACGATCCTCGACGTGATAGAGGTATCGATGATGGTTGATCTCTTCACGAAGCTTGGCGATCCGCTGCTTCGCCTCGGCTTTGGTTGGTTCAGCCATGCACTCAGTATATCGCTGCCGGACGTACTAAACGCTCAGATCGCGCAGCGCTTTGATCCGTTTCGCGGTCGGCGGATGGGTGTTGAACAGGCCGGACAACCGGGCCGTGATACCCTTGCGGTCATTGAACGGGTTCTCGATATAGAGGTGCGCCGTCGCGTTGCTGGCCGTCCGCATCGGCCGATGATCCTTGTCGATCTTCTCCAGGGCGCTAGCCAGGCCTTCCGGATACCGCGTCAGCAGCGCGCCGGTCGCGTCCGCCAGGAACTCGCGGCGGCGCGAGATCGCCATCTGGATCAGCATCGCGAAGATCGGGGAGAGCAGTACCAGCACGAAACCGACGATCATCAGGATCAGCCGGAGTTGGCCGCCTTCGCGACTGTCGCCTCCACCCCAGAACGCCATACGTAAGAAGATATCCGCTAACAACGTGACGATGCCGACCATCACGACCACGATCGTCATTAGGCGCATGTCGTAATTGCCGACGTGCGCCAGCTCGTGCGCGATCACGCCCTCCAGCTCTTCGTTCTCGAGCTTCTTGACGAGGCCTGTGGTCACCGCGATCGAAGCGTGCTGCGGACTGCGGCCGGTCGCGAACGCGTTCGGGGCCGGGTCGTCGATCACGTAGACCTTGGGTATCGGCAGGCCCGCCGTGATCGCCAGGTTCTCGACCAGGTTCCAGACGTACGGGTTGTCTTTACTTTGGATCGGCTTGGCGCGCGAGGCGGCCAGGGCGACCTTGTCCCCGCCGAAGTAGCTGAACAGCGACATCGCGATCGAGACACCGACCGCGATCACCAGGATGCTCGGATCACCGAAGTAGTACGACGCGAACCAGCCCAGCGCCATGATCAGCAGCGCGAAGAACAGGAGGTAGAACAGCGACTTCGCCTTGTTGCGCGAGACTTGGGTGTAAAGCGTCGCCACTACTGCGCCCTCGCTGCTTCGAAGCCTTTGAACCAGGTCGAGACCACTTCAGGTCCGTCCGGTTCCTGCCAGCGCTCGAAGACGGTCTTCGCGTGCTTGAGCGCGGCAGCGGGGGCGACCTCCTCGCCCGTCTCCCGATCGCGAATGACGGAGCGGTGCCGGGAATGCTCCACGTCGTACCCGGACTCGATGAGGCTCGGCCTCACGACGACGTTCCAGATCGCCCGGAATTCCTCCGGCTCCATCACGTCTTCCATCGAGTCCGCGATTTCCCGGAATTTGCGGTGGCGGCGCGGCAGGTCGACGGGATCGGTTCCGAGGATCGTCCATGCCTCCAGCGTCGTGAAGCCGTAGTCATCCTCGATCGCATGTAATGCGGACCGGCGCTCGAAGTGCCGGTCGGACCCCTCTGCGTCCGGAAAACGCTTCGTCATACCGGTTTAGAACTTCGCTTTGACCGGCTGCTTGGCCGCGTCCGC
>JAUYKS010000006.1 GCA_030699935.1 bacterium
CAAAGGGTGATGGGTTTCGTATACTTGGCCAGTTATGAGTGAGAAGTACATCGGCATCGACATCGGCGGAACCTCCGCACGGGTTGGCGAATTCGATGGCCTTGATTTGGATACCGTCAGGAAGCGCGAGGATTTTCAAATCAGTAACGAATATCCGGAGGACATGGAACGGCTGGCTGCCACAATTCGGAAATTGACAGAAGGCGATTCCCCGGCCGGTGTCGGGTTGGGCATTGCGGGAGAATTCAACGAGGATCGGAGTCGCCTAGTCCAGTCGCCTAACGCGCAGGGTTGGGTCGACCGGCCGTTGCGCGAGGATCTTGCCGCCGAGCTAGGCTGCCGGGTCGTCTTGATCAACGATGCGGAAGCGGGCGCCTGGGCCGAAGCCGGCTTCGGCGGTCATGACCAGGACTTCTGGTTCATTACCTGGGGGACGGGAGTCGGTGGCGGTATCGTCGAGCAATGTTCCGGTGGTCCTCACGTGATCGCTGCGGAGCCCGGGCATCACGTAATCCGTTGGGACGAGACTAGCCCGCAATGCAACTGCGGCAAACGCGGGTGTATCGAAGCGTACGTCGGCGGTGCCAAGATTGCCGAGCGATTCGGCAAACCGGCTGCCGAGCTTTCGGACAAGGAATGGGAAGACGTTACCGATTGGTTCGCCCGCGGGCTCTACAGCGTGATCCGGACCCGACCGGTCAACCTGGTCGTTATGGGCGGCGGAGTCGCTTCCAAACAAGCACGTCATCTGCCGGAAATCGAACGGAAGCTTAATGAGTACCTGGGCGGCTTGCGGGCCGTGAAGGTTTCAGGAGCGACCCACGGCGAGGATGCCGGCATGGTCGGCGCGCTGGCCGCGTTGCGCGCCGAAGGCTGACACCGGGAATCCCGGTCCCATCCGGTATATACTGGGGCGTCATGGAAACGCCCCGCGTGCTTGAGGAACTTTCGAAGGCTTCGTTCGAAGCCATGGCCCGGCGGCGCGCGGAGGCGCCCGAGGGCGCGTTGGTCGAACGGATCGAACGGTGGCGCCACCGCGGCGGTTGTTTCGCGAAGGCGTTGAGGCAGGGAGACCTGTCCGTGATCGCGGAATACAAGCCCCGCTCCCCGTCGGCGGGTCGCCTCGGCGAGTTCGAGCCGGAGGAGATCGCCGAACGGTACCGTGCCGCCTCGGCGATTTCCGTCCTGACCGAGGAGGAGTCGTTCGGCGGGTCGTTGGAATATCTGGAACGGCTCCGCGGCCGGACCGACCTGCCGCTGCTTTGCAAGGACTTCATCACCCATCCGTACCAACTGGTCGAGGCCAAGGCGGCCGGTGCCGACGCGGTCCTGCTGATCACCGGATTGCTGGACGAGTACGAATTGCAGTCGATGCGAGAACACGCCGCGGACCTCGGGCTGGACGCGCTGGTCGAGGTGCACGACCGCGCGGAGCTGGACCGCGCGCTGACGTCCGGCGCGCGGATCGTCGGGATCAATAACCGCGACCTGGCCGCGGAGGGCCATCCGATCGATACTGCGACCACCGGAAAACTATTGGATGGCATCCCGGACAGTATCATCGTAGCCAGCGAAAGCGGCCTCGAGCTGGACGCGAAATCGCGGCAGAAGCTGCGGAAACTGAACGCCCGCGGACTCGACGCGGTACTGATCGGCACGGAACTGATGCGCGCCGACGATCCGGCTCCCAGAATCGAGCACCTGCGGCGGTTCGGCTTGTCCCGGCGCAAGTCCCGTCCACCCGCTCGTTGACGGCCACGCGGCGGACTTCTTATACTGATACAACCGACACGAAAGCGTGCCGACGCGTTGCGGGGTGGAGCAGTGGCAGCTCGCGTGGCTCATAACCACGAGGTCGCAGGTTCGAATCCTGCCCCCGCTACACAGGAAAAGCCTCTCGACTGAGAGGTTTTTCATTTTAATAAATCAGCCATATAATACCCAGGTGATACCAATTGCTACTGGACGACTACTGTCGTAGGGTCGGAGTATGTCCCAAGCTCGCAAGATGAAGCTGGAGATTGACGGTCAGGAGCAGCGGTTATTGCTTGACGCTTTGTATCATGCTATCGATCCGAGTTTCCCTATCGGACCGCAGGGTTCCCGAGCGTGGAAAGAGGAGACCAAGGAACGACGCTTGTACCGGCTGTACCAGAAAGTCGGTACGTTCGATTTCGAATAGGCCGCTTTTTCCCCGCGGTTATTTACTCACGATCGCAAATGTGGAAACCTATGTCGTCATGAGTGAAAAATCCTTTGGCGAACAGTTTCACGAGTGGAGAGAACTCCATGGGTTGTCCCGCCTGCGGATTCATGAAGAAGCCGATACTTCAACTTCCCAGCTTCATTACATCGAGAACGATGACACGCTGCCTTCTGCTGAGAAGCTTGAGCAAATTGGAGAAGCTTTCGGGCTAGATGTTTCCGACTTAATCAGATACCGGAATGTTGAGTTCTTCTCGCGCTACGGGCTGGATGGAGTGGTCGCGGTTGAGCTTCTCGCGTTAGGAGAACTTTCAGACGAGGAGCGGCAACAATTAATAGACGCGCTAAAACAAGTACTCAACCAACGAAATCGCTAGTAACATTCCTCCTAGCGATTTATCAACCGCAACCCGGTAAGCTGGTAACACGGCAGTGTAGCTCAGCGGTAGAGCAGCAGACTCATAAGCTGTTGGTCGCAGGTTCGAATCCTGCCACTGCCACATGTCTAATCAAAAAACCCCTTGGTTACTTGACTTTTTCAGATAATCTGAGACACTGTGAGACAATTTCGTGATTAGAAACGGACACAAAAAATGGTATCTGGGAACCTTGGCCGGAGCGGTGCTGCTGCTCGGTGCAGTCGGGCTGTACCTCGATTCGCGCCAACCGACGACGGAAATCAAGAGCCAGGCGGTCACCAAATCGTTCGAATCGGGCAAGGTCGTCTCCGGCGCAGACCGGGCCCCCGGCCCGACCACCTTGGCCACGCGCTCGGAACTCAAATACGAATCCAAGCCGGCCGAGACCAAGCTCCCGAAGGCCAACCTGATCGGACTTAGCTGGGACCGGCACGGCGTCGGCGAGTCGGAGCTCGAGATCCGGACGCATGACGGCCGGCGCTGGAGCGAATGGCTCGAGCTCGATGCCGACGGCGACAAGCGCGACACGAACAGCGAAGCGTTCAACAACGCGGTCCTGCTGACCGAGAATGCCCGACGGGCCCAGTACCGCTTCCGCCTGAAGTCCGGCGGCGGCACGCTGGCGATCTCCAACCCGAAGCTGGTCGCGATCGACGCCACGACCGGACCGAACCCGGCCCGGCGCAGCTTGGTGAGTCGTGTCTTCGGCGGCCGGGCCTCCGCTACTTCCAACCCGCGGATTTATTCGCGCTCCGAGTGGGGCATCCCCAAGGAAGCGAACGGCACGCCGCGCTGGACGCCGCGGTATTGGAAGCTGAAGCGGGTGATGGTGCACCATACCGTCTCGAACGCCACCAACACCTTCTCCAGTAGCGCCGCCAACGTACGCGCGATCTGGGATTACCACGCCAACTCGCTCGGCTGGGGCGACATCGGCTACAACTATCTGGTCGACCAGGGCGGACGGATCTTCCAGGGACGCTACTACAACAAGTTCTACGCCACCTCAAACAAGGTCGAGGTCGAGGGCGGCCACACCTATGCCTACAATGACCGCAGCATCGGTGTCGCGGCGCTCGGAAACTTCCAGACCGGCAGCCCGTCCGGCTCCCTGAACGAGAACATCGCCAAGATCGTCGGTTACAAGATCGCGCCGTACGGACTCGGCGCCACGGCGCGGTATACCGATGAAATCGGCCGGAGTCAGTACCGGGTCGGCGCGCACCGCAATTACACCCAAACGGCTTGCCCGGGTAACAACCTCTACGCCAAAATGGGTGCGATCCGGAACCGCGCGCAGACCTACCGGAACGCCTACCGCGCCCAATACGATTGGGATTACGCTTTCGTCACGAAGAGCTCGCACTACGTCAACCTGTACCCCGGCGGGACCGCGGCGTTTTACATCGACCTGAAGAACACCGGCACCCGGACCTGGAACAATACGGGAACCCCGGTCGTCCATCTTGGCACCGACCGGCCGAAGGACCGGACCAGCCGGTTCTCGGCCGCCTGGATCTCCAGGAACCGCGCCGCGACGTTCAACGACCAGTCCGGCGGCGGTACCGACGCCAACGTCAACACGATCCAGCCCGGCGAAACGGCCCGCTTCTCATTCACCGTGACCGCGCCGGCCGGGAGCGGCACTTGGAAAGAATACTTCCGCCCGGTGGCCGATGGCGGCGGCGGTTGGTTCCCCCGCGACCTCGGCATCAACTGGTCGATAACGGTCCCGCCGGCCCGGAAATTCAGCATCATGAAGACGGTCTACTCCCAGAGCCAGTTCAGTCTCGAGCGGAACGCCGTGATGAACGCCAAAGTGGCGATCAAGAACACCGGTTCGATGACCTGGCCGGCCACCGTCAATCCCGTCCGGCTGGCTACCACGCACCCCCGGGACCGGACTTCCGCCTTCCGGACGATGGACGGCGTCGATCCCTGGCTGTCCGGCAACCGGGCCAGTGGGATCGACGGCACGGTCACCGATCTGGCCGGAAGTATGACGATCGATCCGGACGACAAGACGATCGAACCGGGAGAGACCGGCCTCTTCACGGTCTATCTCACGGGCCGCCCCGCCCCCGGCTACTACCGCGAGTTCTTCTCGCTGGTGCAGGACGGCGGCGGCTGGTTCCCCGATCCGGGGTACAACATGTACCTTCGGGTGATTCCGTAGCGCGCTGACCTAGCGCGCTGACTCAGCGCGCCAAGACTCCGGGCGAGTCCGGTAGACTAGAGCCGTGGTCGACGCGCTGATCATCCTGACCCTGATCGGGTATGCCTACCTCGGATTCCGCCGCGGGTTCTTCGCGGGGAGCGCGGAATTCGTCGGGTTCATCCTGGGCTTGGCGATCGCCTTCGCCCTGTCGAGGCCGCTGGGCGGGCTGCTGGCGGGATGGATCACCAACGTCCCGCGGGGCATCCTCGACCTCGGCGCGTTCATGGTGCTCTGGATGGCGACCGAGCTGCTGGTATCGCGCGGCTGGCGGTTCGCCAGCCGCGTCATCCCGCCGCACCTGACGGACAACCTCGTGAACCGGGCGGCCGGCACGATCCCCGGGGCACTCAAGGGCGTCGCTTTCGTCACCATCCTGCTGTTGATCTTGGCGTCGGCGCCGATCCCGCCCGGCACCAAGGAGCCGTTCGTCGAATCGGCCATCGGCCAACGGCTGCTGTCGATGGGCACCGTCTTCCAGCAGCAGGTCAACGCGGTCTTCGGCGCCGCCCTCCGCGACACCCTCGCCTTCAAGACCGTGAAGACCGGCAGCACCGAGACGAGCAAGCTCGGGTTCACGGTCAAGGACGCGCCGGAATGCCTGACAGACGGCAAGGACTTGTTCGCGCGGGCGAACAAGGAGCGGGAAAAGCGCGGGCTGAAGACGCTCGCGTGGGACGACCGGCTGCGGGAAGTCGGTTTCAAGCACTCGCAGGACATGTTGGCGCGGGGATACTTCTCGCACCTCGAGCCGGACGGCGACGATCCGTTCGAGCGGATGGCGGACGCGGGCATCACTTACGGCGTCGCGGGCGAGAACCTGGCGTTCGCGCCGACGTCCGACATCGCGCACACCGGCCTGATGAACTCGCCAGGGCACAAGGCGAACATCCTCAAGGCCGACTTCCGCCGCCTCGGGATCGGCTGCGCGGACGGTGGCATACGCGGCCAGATGTACTCGCAGGAGTTCACGGGGTGAAATGAAACGCGGCTCGACATGAAGCTCCTCGACGATCTGCGAGACGTCCTCCAGCCGTACCGCGGCAAGAAGCTGGTCGTGGCGGTTTCCGGCGGCGTCGACTCGGTCGTCCTGCTCGACCTGCTGAACGAACTTCGGCCGGAGTTCGGTCTCAATCTCGTGGTCGCGCACGCGGATCACGGCCTGCGGCGCGGCAGCGCCAAGGATGCGGCGTTCGTCGAATCGTTGGCGCACGGGCTGGGCCTGCCGTTCGTCTCGGCGCGGCTGGATCTGAATCCGGGCGGGAACGTCGAGGAACGCGCCCGCGAGGCCCGCTACCACTGGCTGGAATCCGTCCGCCAGAAGCGCCAGGCGGACTTCATCGTCACCGCGCACCAGGCCGACGACCAGGTCGAGACGCTCTTCCTCCACCTGGCCCGCGGCACCGGGATGCAGGGACTCTCCGGCATGCGGACGTTGTCCGGAAAACTCCTCCGCCCGCTACTGGCGACACCGCGTTCGCACCTCGCCCGCTACGCCCGCCGGCGCAAACTGAAGTTCCGCCGCGACCCCACCAACCGGAACGTGAAGTACGCGCGCAACCGGATCCGGCACCAGGTGATCCGGAGCTTGCGGAAGATCAATCCGCAACTGGTGGAGACGGTCAGCCAGTCGATGCGGGTGTTTTCGAACGAGTACGAGGTCGTGCGGATGCTGGCGGCGCGGGAACTGGCGCAGGTCACGGTCAGCGTCGGCGGCACCGGCCGCACGCTCCGCCGCGCCAAGCTGATGAAGATGGACCGCGGGCTGCGGCATCTGGTCTGGCGGGAGGCGCTCCGGCAACTGGCCGGAGACCTGCGTGGATTCGCGCTGCGCCACCTCGAGCAACTCGACGACCTGCTGCACCGGCAGACCGGCAGCTGCGCCCACCTGCCGCGCGGCGTGACGGCGGTGCGCCAATACGACGCCTTGGTGCTGCGGATCGGCCCGCCGACGGAGCCGCCGAAACGGACGGCCCTGACCGTTCCCGGCGAAGCCGCGTTCGGCGACCGGCGGATCTCGGCCAAGGCCGTGGCCCGGGCCCGGCCGGAGCCTTCGGGTTCCGCGGTGGTCGTGGACGCGGAGGCCGTCGGGAACAAGCTGATCGTCCGGCCGCCGCGCGCCGGCGACCGGTTCAAGCCGGTCGGCATGCGCGGCAGCAAACTGGTCAGCGACCTGCTCACCGACGCCAAGGTCCCGCGCGACGAACGGCCGTGGGTGCCGGTGGTCGTGAGCCCTCCGGGCAAAGGTCGCGGCCGGCGCCAGCAGATCGTCTGGGTGGCCGGCTACCGCGCCGACCGGCGGTTCGCGCCGCGCCGGGGGAAGTCGCGGATCGTCCTGCGCCTGATATAGTATGTCGTTATGGTCACGGATCGATCACCCGAGCTGCCCGAAAACTTCACCTACGAGCAAGGCCGGGATACGCGCATGAATCCCGAATATGTACATCCGGGCGACGAATGCCAGATCCGGTTCCGGAACTTGGCGACCGGCGACCTCTTCGAATCCACAGTGACCGTCCGGGAGGCGCTCAAACGGGATGCCGACTGCGACCGCCTCTATGTCAACATCCACTGCAACACGTTCGATCGCGAGGTCGAGTTCCAGTTCGACAAGGAGACCGGCTGCATCATCCAGCACTGCCAAGACGAAATTCAGGAAATCGGCTACATCGTCAGCCTGCGGGAGCCGACCAAGGAGCCGCGTATTCCCGATGCTGCCGCCGAGATCGCGAAGCTGCAGGCGGAACGGCCGCCAGCTGAATTCATGGGCCCCTTCCCGCCGCGGTTCAAGTGAACTGCCAGCCGTAACGCTGCAACGCCCCGGCGCCTGCGGTACCCTAGATAAGTATGAACCGAAGCGTGCGCAGCCTGCTGTACCTCATCGGCGCGGTGATGATCGTCGCTTTGGTGTACTCGTCCAGCGGCGCCGGCCAGACCGCCAAGGAGGAAGTACCGGTCACCCGGGTGATCGACCAGGTGAAGACCGGCCAGGTCGAGCGGATCGAGACCGCTGGCCGCGAGCTCACGGTCAAGCTCGGTGACGGCAAGACCGAGACCACCAAGTACACCGGCGACTCGCTGCCGCAGTACCTCAAGGACTTCGGCGTGACGGACGGTCAGCTGGTGAAGGTGGAGATCGATGAGCAAGGCGCCAAGGACTATTCGGTCTGGATCAACCTGGCGAGCTTCGTGCTGCCGCTGCTGCTGATCGGCGCGTTCCTGTTCTTCATGCTTCGCCAGGCGCAGTCTGGCAACAACCAGGCGATGAGCTTCGGCCGCAGCCGCGCCCGGCTGTTCAACGCGGAGAAGAAATCGAAGGTGACGTTCAAGGACGTGGCCGGCGCGCACGAGGCGAAGGAGGAACTCGAGGAAGTCGTCCAGTTCCTGAAGTATCCGGCCAAGTTCTCGCAGCTCGGCGCGGAGATCCCGAAGGGCGTGATGATGGTCGGCCCGCCCGGCACCGGCAAGACGTTGCTGGCCCGCGCCGTGGCTGGCGAGGCGGACGTGCCGTTCTTCTCGATTTCCGGCTCCGAGTTCGTCGAGATGTTCGTAGGGGTCGGCGCGTCGCGCGTCCGCGACCTCTTCGCCAAGGCGAAGCGGAACGCGCCCTGCATCATCTTCATTGACGAGATCGACGCGGTCGGCCGCCAGCGCGGCGCCGGACTCGGCGGCTCGCACGACGAGCGCGAGCAGACGCTCAACCAGATACTCACTGAGATGGACGGCTTCGAGCAGGGCACCAACGTGATCGTGATAGCCGCCACCAACCGGCCGGACGTGCTCGATCCGGCACTGCTTCGCCCGGGACGCTTCGACCGCCGGGTAATCCTCGACCGGCCGGACGTGAAGGAACGCAAGCTGATTCTGGAGGTCCACGCCAAGGGCAAGCCGCTCGAGAAGGGCGTCGACCTGGAGCGAGTCGCGCGCCAGACGCCGGGCTTTGCCGGGGCGGATTTGAAGAACCTCTTCAATGAGGCGGCGATCCTGGCCGCCCGGCGCGACAAGAAGAAAGTCGGTCAGGTTGAACTCACCAACAGTATCGAGAAGGTCATGCTTGGCCCGGAACGCAAGAGCCGGGTGATGAGCGATCAGGAAAAGAAGATCACCGCCTACCACGAGGCCGGCCACGCGCTGGTCGCGACCTACCTGCCGCGAACCGACCCGGTCCACAAGGTCAGCATCATCTCCCGCGGCATGGCCGGCGGCTACACCTGGTACCTGCCGGACGAGGACAAGCTGCTCCGCGCCAAGCCGGACTTCGAGGACGAGCTGGCCGCGATGCTGGCCGGACACGCCGCCGAGCGGGAGGTCTTCAAGGAGGTCACGACGGGCGCCAGCTCGGACATCCAGAAGGCGACGGAGCTCGCCCGCCGGATGGTGATCGACTACGGCATGTCCGACGTGCTCGGCCCGATCGCCTACCGCGAGAAGGACGAGATGGTCTTCCTGGGCCGCGAGCTCGGCGAGCAGAAGCACTACTCCGAGAAGGTAGCCGCGCAGATCGACGCCGAGGTGAAGCACATCATCGACACGGCTTATGCACTTGCGCAGTCGACGATCAAGAAGTACCGCAAGAAGCTCGACCTGCTGGCCGAGAAGCTGATCAAGGACGAGACGATCGAGGGCGCGGAATACGACGCGTTGTTTCCGGAGGTCCTCAAGCTGAAGAAGTCGCCGGCAAAGAAGCTGAAGCGGAAATCGCGCGGTTGACCGCGGTTGACTTTTTACCTCAGCTAAAGCACTATTACAGGCTCAATAGAGCCTTTTTCGTTCGTTCACAACCCGGTCAATCAACCCGTTACAACGGGCGTTGCACCAATTCCTGTCTTGAGGGCAGGTCGCTTCACGTTGAAGTCAGGGCGAGTATCTGCGTCTACCAGATACGTGTATACAAGGAGGCTTTATGCCTACCAAATATGATCTATACCAGTGTCCGGGCCGATGGAAGCTCATTAAGGCAGCGGCCGAGCCCCTCGACAATCCACTCATGGTCTCCACAGGGGTGTCCCGTTTTTGGATGCTCTTGTTGGAGAGCAGTATGATCGCTTCCGACTTCTGTCACTTTGTTGGGGTGGCTCGCGTGGACGATGAAACTGGTGAGCCGAGTCCTTTTGGCGAGTCGGTTCATTGGACTAGGGGAATTTTTCGCTTCAACTCAGGAGATAATGGCTGGATAGAAATCTGTGGTTCGGTGACTACGGACCCAATGCCTCAGATACCCGAGATGCAAGTCGGGATTCCGATGATTGCCGCGATGGCCAGGGCACTGCCCAGCAAGCTCGCTTAGCTAGTTGTAACGGTAGTCGGAGGCTGCGTGGATCAATTTTGACCTCGGTCAGAACCCACGCAGCTTCCGCACCACCCTTCGGTTGATTGGCCGGGTTATCCATCGCGTTCCGCAGCGTATACTTGGTAACGAGCGGAGCATGGTCAAACAAACCGTCAGCCAGTTGAACCGACAAGCCCAGGGAGCCGTCCGGAAGTTCTTCGGGTTCTCGGCTAGCGTCGGCGGGGCGGCGGCGTTGCTTGGCATCGCCTACTTCGCCAGCCGGCTGTTGGCACTGGTCCGCGACCGTGTCCTGGCGACCGGATTCGGCGCCGGGGCGCAACTCGACGTCTACTTCGCCGCCTTCCGGATCCCCGACTTCATCTTCAACGTCCTGATCTTCGGCGCGATCTCGTCCGCGTTCATCCCGGTGTTCGCCGGCTATCTCGTCAACAATAAGAAGGAGACCGCCGACCAGGTCGGCTCGGTCGTCCTGACGGCTGGCACGATGCTGCTCGTCGCGGTGGCCGCGCTGGCGTTCGTGTTCGCGCCGCAGATCGCCCCGTTGATCGCGCCCGGATTCAGCGCGGCGCAACTCACCGAGGTCACCGAACTCACCCGGATCATGCTGCTCTCGCCGATCTTCTTCGGGATCGGCGGCATCTTCGGATCGGTCCTGCACTCGCACCAACGGTTCGTGGCGTACGCGGTGGCACCACTCCTCTACAACCTCGGCATCATCGCCGGTGCGGTCGTCGCGCCCGAACTCGGCCTCAAGTACCTGGCCTGGGGCGTCGCCGCCGGCGCCTTCCTCCAGATGTCGATCCAACTCATCGCGGGACTCCGGACCGGCTTCCGCTTTCGCCCGAACTTCAACCTGCGCCTGCCCGGCGTCCGCCGGATCTTCTGGCTGATGATTCCGACCACGATCGGCGCCGCGATCCTCCAGATCAACTTCCTGGTCGAGACGATCATCGCCTCGCTGCTGCAGGCCGGCTCGCTGGCCCAGTTCTGGCTGGCGACCAGCCTGTCGATGGTGCCGGTGTCGGTCGTCGGCGCGGCGTTCGCCACCGCGGTCTTCCCGGTGCTGGCCAAGGCGGCCTCGACCCAGCAGACCTCGCTCTACGTCGAGAACCTCGTCACCGTCATCCGGAAGATCCTGTTCGTGGTGATCCCGGCCAGCATCGCGATCATGCTGCTGCGCGCCCAGATCGTCCGCCTGATCTACGGCGCCGGTAACTTCGACTTCGAGGACACCCGCTACGTCACCAGCATCCTCGGGATCCTGGCCGTCTCGCTGTTCGCGCAATCGCTGATCCCGCTGCTCTCGAAGGCGTTCTACGCGATCCGCAACACGCGGACGCCGGTCGCCATCGCCGGCGTCGCGATGCTGGTGAACGTCGCGATCGCGGTCCCAGCCAGCTATTACCTCGGCGTGATCGGGCTGGCACTGGCGTTCAGCTTCGCCTCGATCATCCAACTGGCGCTGCTGTTCTTCTTCCTGTCCGGGAAGGTCCCGGCGATCGAGGACCGGTCGATGCTCTCGGCGATCACCCGGATCACGTTCGCCTCGCTCGCCGCCGGCGCGGCGATCTACGGCACGCTGTACGGCGTCGCCTACTTGATCGAGGACATCCAGAGCACCCAGACAGTGGCCTTCTTCACGATCCAAACGGTGCTGGCGAGTTTGGTCGGCGCCGGCGTCTACCTGATGCTGACGACCGCGATGAAACTGCCGGAAGCCCGCCTGCTGTTGGTCCGCGCCCGGCATCCGCTCAATACGGAAGATTAGACGGTTTTCCGCCGGGTTCGGTTACTATGAGAGGTAGCTGAAGAGTTTGCTAATGGCCAAACGACGCACAAAACGAACACGAGCCCGCACACGCAAAAGCCCGGCCCAGAGCCGCCGCCGCACGCGGCGACAGCCGGAACCGCAGCCGCGTGAGCCGTTGGTACATCCGGAGACCGCCCGGCAGATCCTGGCGATCGTCCTGCTGGCCGGCGGATTGGTACTGGCCCTGGCGCTGGTCGGAGTCGGCGGCCCGGCCGGTTCAGCGGTCGCGCTCTGGGGCAAACAGGCCGTCGGGGCAGTCGCTTGGGTGTTGCCCCCCGCCGCCGTATACGCCGGATGGCGGCTCTACCGCCGCAAGGAACTGCCGCGGCACCTCGTGGTCGGGTTCCTGATCTCGGTTGCCGCGGTCACCGCGCTGCTGCACCTGATGGTGAAAGTGGATGAGATCGATGCGGCCATGGAAGGCACGTTCGGCGGCCTGGTGGGGTACGCGCTCTCCGCTACCTCGACGTACGCGGTGGGGGGGCTGGTCAGCCTGATCGTCTTCGTGGCATTGCTGGCCGTCGGGGTCCTGGTGATGACGAACCGCTCGAAACCGGATTCCGACGAACCGTCGATCCACCGGCCCGACCAGCCGCGCCGCAGCGATCCCGTCCCGCCTTCACCGACCCAGCCGCCGGCGCCGAAAGAACGCGACCGCGGCCCGCAAGCCGCCGGCCCGTCGCCGAACTTCACGCCGCGGGTGGTCGACAGCGCTTGGGAACAGCCGCCGGTCTCGCTGCTCTCCGACGACATCACCGAAGCCGATGCCGGCGATACCAAGCACATGGCGGCGATCATCGAGCAGACGCTGGCGAACTTCAATATCGAGGCCAAGATCGACCACGTCCACGTCGGCCCGACGGTCACCCAGTTCGAACTGCGCCCGGCGCCCGGCGTGAAGGTCACCGAGATCACGCAGCGCAGCAACGACCTAGCGTTGTCGCTGGCGGCCCACCCGATCCGGATCCAGGCACCGATTCCCGGCAAGGCCTCGATCGGCGTGGAGGTTCCGAACCAGCGGGCCGCCATCGTCCGGCTCCGGCGCTTGTTCGAGACCAAGCAGTTCAAGCAAGGCGGCGCATTGCCGCTGGCGCTCGGACTCGACGTCTCCGGACAGCCGGTGGTCACCGACCTCTCGACCATGCCGCACCTCCTGATCGCTGGGCAGACCGGCTCCGGAAAGTCGGTCGCGATCAACGCGATCCTGATGAGCCTGCTCTTCACCCATTCGCCGCGGCACTTGCGGCTCCTGATGGTCGACCCGAAGCGCGTCGAGCTCACCAACTACAACGACATCCCGCACCTCCTGGCCCCGGTGATTGTCGAGCCGCCGAAGGTCGTCAACGCGTTGAAATGGGTGGTTTCCGAGATGGACCGGCGGTACCAGGTGTTCCAGGACGCCGGCGCCAAGAACCTGGTCGAGTACAACAAGGCCGCCAGCCGAAAGGCGTCCAACGCCAAAGAGGAGATGCCGTACCTGGTGATCGTGATCGACGAGCTGGCCGACCTGATGCAGGTCGCCGGCAAGGCGGTGGAAGGCACGATCACGCGGATCGCGCAGCTGGCGCGAGCGACCGGAATCCACCTGATCATCGCGACCCAGCGGCCGAGCACCAACGTGATCACCGGCGTGATCAAGGCGAACTTCCCGAGCCGGATCGCGTTCGCGGTCAGCTCGAACACCGACTCGCGGGTAATCCTCGATTCCGGTGGCGCGGACAAGCTGCTCGGCCGGGGCGACTCGCTGTTCATCACCGCCAGCACGCCGCAACCGATCCGGGTGCAGGGCGCGTACGTCGAGCCGCGCGAGGCGAACGCCCTGACCGACTTCTTGAAGGGCAAAGGCGAGCCGGTCTACGAAGAGTCGGTGACCGAGTCGCAGCCGGGCGGCCCGGGCAGCCCCGGCGACGGCGGCGAAGGCTCGGACGACCCGCTCTACGAGGAGGCCAAGGGCGAAGTGATCCGCGCCAAGAAGGCGTCGACCTCATATCTGCAGCGGCGGCTTCGCGTCGGCTACGGCCGGGCGGCCCGACTGATCGACGCGCTCGAGGAGAACGGTATCATCGGCCCGGGCGAAGGCGCCAAGCCGCGCGAAGTATTGGTCGACCCGGAGGAGTAGCCGTACACTCAGGGCATGGACGAACGGCACTTCAACACGGCACTGAACCGGGAACCCGAGGAAACCTTGGGCGAAACGAGTTTCCTCGCGTTGGCCGATTCGATCAGGCTGGCCGAGTTGCTGGCGAGGACCAGTGACGGCCAGACGACCGAATCCGACCTAAGACCGGGCTACTCCGTGCAGCGCCACGACGGACCGGACGGATTGATTACCCTGCACATCAGCTGGACCGAGGGTGATGACTTCGTGGGAATCAGCGCCAGGAACGATTATGGTCCCGGCAGGGACAAGTTCGCCGGCGACCGGGTGAAACTGAGCAAGATCGGCCGAGTACTGGAAGCAAGGACGCTGTCGGATCGGGATTTGCTCGAGCAGACCGCGCTCATCGATGAGTGCGCCCGGGAATCCGGTTTCCGGGCGAAAACGCTTCCGATACGCATTTTGCATGCCCGGGCCGCATAATCGCGGCGTATAGTGAATGCTTTCTGATACAATCAGCCGTTAGCCGATCCTGGCTGGCACGAAGCTTCAAAACTCGTACCTTCGACAGAAAGGAAGACATGAGCGTACTCAGCGCGGTGATCGGCTCGGTCTTCCTGACCGCAGCCGGCCTGATTTTCACAGCCATCAAGCGTCGCACCGGCCTGCCGCTGAACGGCGTGATCGAGCTTTCGCTCGTCCGGATCACCAACGTAATCGCCAATGTGACGGCCACGTTCATGGCCGGACTAATGTTCGGGGTGACGATAGTGGGCCTGTTCTTGATCACTCCCGCGGTGTGGGTCCTTGTCGGAATCATCGCTCTCTACCAAGGAGGGTTCGGGTTCCTGACCGATATCCAATTGGTGAAGCAGGTGCTGTTCACCGTCTTCTCGAGCTCCGTAGTCGTTTGCTATTGGTATCTGGCGGCGACGCTGCTGGAGAAAGAGCAGGATCCGCCGTTCTCGGTCCTGACGTTCGACCGGGACAAGTTCCCCGGATCCACACCTCTGTAAGCCGTTCCGCCCGGGCGAGGGTCACTGCAACCGTTTCGATTAACTTCGATCCGGCTTGCAGCCGACTCTCCCCGGGCGTTTCCATATCCAGGCATGCGGTACACTGAATGTCGTGCCCCAATTCAAGCGACGCCAACTAAAGACCGACAAATCCCTGTCCGAGCAACTCAAGGAGGTGCGCCGGACGGCCAAGCTCACGTTCGAGCAGATCGCGATCGAGACCAAGATCCCGAAGAAGTACCTCCGGGCGCTTGAGGACGGCAAATACGACGATCTGCCCGCCGAAGTCTACGTCCGCGGGTTCCTCGAGAACTACGCCTCGTACCTCGGGTTCCCGCAGGACGAGGTGCTCACGCAGTACCGCCGCGAGCGCGGGGTTTCCGGACGGAAGGCGCCTTCGCTGGATCTGCCGAACCGATCCGTCCAGCAGCCGAAGCTCACGATCACTCCACGGACGCTCGGCCTGGCCGCCGCCGCCGTACTGCTGTTGACCGTGGTCGGGTACCTGATCACGCAGATCACCGGCTTCGCCTCGCCGCCGGATCTCGAGCTGACCGCGCCAATCGCCGACGCCCGCGTTTCCGACGAGCGGGTCACGGTTTCCGGCCGGACCGAATCGGACGCGCAGGTATTCATCAACAATCAGCCGATCCCGACCGACACCGACGGTAGCTTCAAGGAGACGGTGACGCTGCCGGCCGGCACCAACTCCCTGCGGATCGTGGCGCGCGACCAGGACGGCCGTGAGCGGGTCGAAGTCCGTTCCGTGGTGGTGACGCCGGCCTCCGGCCAGCCTACCGCGCCGCCGAAGAGCGTCGCGGCGAGAGCCCTCTTCGTCATCAAGGTCGGGCCGAACAGCGCCTTCGTGGAGATCACCGCCGATGGCAAGCAGAGCTTCGCCGGGCTGATGGCGCCGAACACCACGCAGACGTTCACCGCCAAGAGCCGTGTCCTGATCACCACGTCGAACGGCGGCAGCACGGCGGTCAGCATCAACGGCAAGGACCAGGGCGAGCTGGGCACGGAGGGGCAGTACCGGAAGGGCGTCCAGTTCCTGGTGCGGGAGTTCGTGAAGCCGTCGCCGAGCCCGGCACCCTAGTTGACACTCGGTGGTATCGTGAGGGCATGAGATTCGGCAGGCGCAGTCCGGAGGGGAAGCGATACCGCATCACGAGCGACTTTGGCGCCCGTCGGAAGGTCTGTCCATCGTGGATGGCCCGACGCGGGGTGCGCTGGTCGACCAGTTCGACGAGATGACCGGACGCCATGATTACGCCGCCCGCGATTACCACGACGGCGTCCTTTGGCTAGGCGAGACGAAGCTGCAATACATCCGTCCCGTGGATACTTGGAGCGGTCTGGCACGCGACGACCTTGGCATATTCCAGATGGACATCATGGATCTGCATGCACCGGAAACCGTACGCAACATGCGGTTCCGGATCGTTTCCCGGAACTTGGCCGAGGTCGGCCAGGAGGATTCGGCCTGCCTGCTGGACGGGGAGTTCGGAGGCCAGCCGTTGCCGGGCAAGTACTTCGACCCCAAGCCGATCTTGCCGGATGCGGTCGAGTACGCGGGGTGCGAAATGGGTTGGCACAAGGCGCTAGAGGAGGCCTTGGGCGCGAACCCGCGCACCGGCTGCATCAGCCAAGCTGCGTACGAAGCTAGATTCGCGTAAGCTAAGCCGTAGTTGACATAGGTATACATTAGTATACTATCTTGTCGTACGCCGGTTTTGGCCGCGGATATCCACCGGCCATCCACTTGCATCAGCAAGCTAGTATAAGTATCCTAAAAACCAACAATTAATTCCGGAAAGGAAACGGTATCATGGGACCAGTGGCAGAACACCCCGCCAAGACGAAGGAAATCAAGGACGCGCCAGCGAACGCGCCGGCTACGGCCAAGGCCGCCAAGGCTGCGAAGCAGGCCAAGGACGACAAGCCGCAAGACGGCCAGTTCGTGGTGAGCGACAAGGCTCGGAAGGAAAAGACGGAAGCGGTCGACATGGCGCTGGCCCAGATCGAGAAGCAGTTCGGTAAAGGAGCGATCATGAAATTCGACGAAAACAGCAAGGTCGCGATCGACGCGATCCCGACCGGTTCCCTTTCGCTGGACCTGGCGCTCGGCGTCGGCGGCATCCCGAAGGGACGCGTAATCGAGGTCTACGGACCGGAATCCAGCGGCAAGACGACGCTGGCTACCCATATGATCGCCGAGGTCCAGAAGGCCGGCGGCAGCGCAGCGTTCATCGACGCGGAGCACGCCTTCGACCCGGAGTACGGGAAGAAGCTCGGCATCAACATCGACGAGCTCCTGATCTCCCAGCCGGACGCCGGTGAACAGGCGCTCGACATCGCCGAGACGCTGGTGAAGAGCGGCGGCATTGACATCATCGTGGTCGACTCCGTGGCGGCCCTGACCCCGCGGGCCGAGATCGAAGGCGACATGGGCGATTCGCACATGGGACTGCACGCGCGGCTGATGAGCCAGGCGCTCCGCAAGCTGACCGGCGTGATCTCGCGTTCGAACACCACGGTCGTGTTCATCAACCAGATCCGGATGAAGATCGGCGTGATGTTCGGCAACCCGGAGACGACCACCGGCGGCAACGCGCTGAAGTTCTACTCCTCGGTCCGGTTGGACATCCGGCGGGTGGCTCAGATCAAGGACGGCGAGACCGTGATCGGCAACCGGACCCGCGTGAAGGTCGTGAAGAACAAGGTCGCGCCGCCGTTCCGGACGGCCGAGTTCGACATCATGTACGGACAGGGAATCTCCCGCGAGGGCGACCTGCTCGACCTCGCCGCGGCGCAAGAGATCGTGGCGAAGTCCGGCGCTTGGTACGAGTACGAAGGCCACAAGCTCGGCCAGGGCCGCGAGGCTGCCAAGCAGTACCTCAAGGACAATCCGAAGGTGGCCCAGGCGATCGAGAAGGCCGTCCGTGCAGATCACCAAGGTTGAAAAACAGGAGAAGCGCGACCGGTACAACGTCTACGCCGACGGGAAGTTCCTGACCGCGCTGGACGCCGGCGTGCTCGCGGAGTCGAACATTCGCGAAGGTGAGATCGTCACCAAGTCCGAGCTGGCGCAGCTGCTCGAGCGGGACCGTTTCGCCAAGGCGCTAACCAAGGCGTACTCGCTGTTGGCTCGCCGCCCGCACGCGTCGGCGGAACTGGGGCGGAAACTCCGGGAACGCAAGTATCCGCCGGAACTGATCGAAGGAGTCATCGAGCACCTGCAGCGGCTCGGCTATCTGGACGACGCTTCTTTCGCGCGGGAGTGGATCCGACAGCGCGGCAGATCGCGCGGACCGCGGCTGCTGCGGGCGGAACTGCGGCAGCGCGGGGTCGGGACCGAAGCGACCGAAGCGGCGCTGGGCGAGCAGCGTGATTCGGATGATCCGGACGACCAGGCCGATGCCATCCGGACGCTCGCCGCCAAACGGTTGGAGCGGCTTCGAAACGAACCGCCGGAAAAAGCGCGGGAGAAGACGATCGCGTTCCTGCAGCGGCGCGGCTATGCCTTCGGCGAGATCCGTAATGCCCTCGATGCATTGACGAGCGATCGCAATAGCGACCGCAAACCTACCGCGAGAACCTGACCGGGTCGCCCGGCTGGACGGAATGCCGCCCCGCCCACCCGCCGGCGGTCTCGAGCACCTTGTCGACCGGGCCGTCCGGCGAGTACAGCGGCAGGTCCTCGGACGCGACTCCCGGCTTCGCCGGCGGCACGTCCGCCGTCACCTGCGTGACCGTATCCCCGGAAATCCAGACGATATCGACCGGGAACCGAACGTCCTTCATCCAAATCCTCGGGGTCGTCGGCTTCCGGTAGGCGAGCAGCATGCCGCGATCGTCGGACAGCCGATCCGCTCCCATCAGGCCCTTCGCCAGCCGTTCCGAAGAGACCGCCACGTCGGCCCGCAACTTGGCCTGGTCGATCCGGACGCCGACTTCCGAGTCGTCTGAAAAATCGGGTGGTCTAGTGATGGCCATGACGATGATGCTTGTGATGAGGGCGGCTGCAACTACGAGTATCGTCGTGATCAACGGATTCGCAAGGGCTCGGTTCATGGTGTTTGGCGGATAGGGTCTGATCTCGGTGGGCAATGCTGGACTCGAACCAGCGACCTCCGCGATGTGAACGCGGCGCTCTAGCCGACTGAGCTAATTGCCCGGGTCTGGTGCATCGTCCCCTGATTAGTATAGCGTTCAGTCGACGAACGCGGCATAGAACGTCTTGCCGGCCTCGGACAACGTCAGACGGATGGTATCGCCGTTCTGCCACCAGGAACTACGGGCCCAACGGCGGTCGTTGGCAGGGTGGATCCGGAACTCGTATCCTTCTCCGAACTCGCGCTCGAAGGTCACCTTAGTCCGGCGGGCGTGATACGGCGAAGTGACCAGGATCGCCGAACGGATGTCCTGGGCCTTGAATACCGGCTTCAGGTAACGGGCGTTTTCCTGCGTAGAACGGGACTGCTCCTCGACGATCGTCGCGGTCAGCGGGACGCCATGGGCGAGGGCGC
Organism: bacterium; assembly: GCA_030699935.1. GTDB lineage: Bacteria > Patescibacteriota > SICC01 > SICC01 > SICC01 > JALYJZ01. The sequence goes on from JAUYKS010000006.1 coordinate 19,586, forward strand.
GTTGCTGCATCACCTTGGCGTTGGAGGTCCCGCGGTCCGCCGCCGCCCCGGCGAAGACGATAGTCTGGCTCCAGCCGTCCTTCCACAACTTGATCCCGGCATCGGCCCGGGTCGTAGTATCCCCGCCGGATACGACGACGATCGCATCCGACTTCCGGAGGTCGTCCCGCGGCGCGATGAACCAGCCCAACCCGACCACCAGGACGATCACCGCGACGGCGAAGGCCAGGAGCACCGTGACGATCCGGCGCAGCCAGCGGCTCATCGGCGGGTCCTCATGCGCGGAACGTCCAGAACTTGTTACCGACGAAGTTGGACATGACGACTACGCCGTTAGCTAGGACCTGGGCGGGGAATTCATGCAAGCCGGCGTATTCGACCAACAGCCAGAGGCCGATCAGGTTGAACGAAAGCCCCAGCAGCTGGACCACCGTGAACTTAGCCAGCTTGCCGATGTGATGCCGTCCGGCGCGGAAGGTCCAGATCCGGTTCCAGGTGTAGCTGTTCAAGGTGGCGACGCTGAACGAGATGACCGCGGCGGTCAGGTAGTACACGCCGACGATCAGCAACAGCCCATACACGGTGAAGTTGATCGCGGTCGTGGTCAGCCCGACCAAGACGAACTTAACGAATTGGCGGGCGTGCTTGTCCCGTCTGATGGCGGCGATGGATAAGTTCATGCAGCAACCTCCGGCTCGAGTCCGGCCGGACTTCCGCCGTTATCATACCGCAGGACCACCCGCTTCGGCTCGAACCGTTCCACCCGGGCGCGCGGGACGATCAGTTCCTTGCCCGACAGCTGCCACCAGCGCGGCTTGATGTGCAACTTGGTCAGGAAGTGTCCGTCGGTCTCGATCGTCGCGTCGTCCACCGTGCCGAGCCGCTTGCCCTTGTTCGTCTCGGCGCGCAAGCCGACCGGTTCGATGCCGGCTTCGGCGGCCCGGAGGATTGAGGGCAGGTCGTCCAGTGTTTGGGCCACCTCGGCCCCGGCGATGACCAGGCCGTGGTCGAGGTAGCCGCGGACGTCGACCGTCGAGACGTAGCGGCCGTCCGTCCCGCCAAGCCGGTACGCCAGCACCTTCCCCTTGGCGGCGTCGAAGACCGTCGAGCGGACACGGCCCACGGGGGAGGCGTCACGCTCGGAGATGACGGGCTGGCCGATCAGGTCGGAAAGCAGTTTCAGCATGACTTCATCGTAACGGGTTCCACCACCGGCGCCCGGGTCAACGCTTGGAAACCGGGACCGTATCGGAGACGCCACCCTTCAGCTTCTGGGCGTCGCCGTTCTTGACCTTCACCGAGAAAAGGGCTCGGCTCTTGTCGTCGTCAGCCAGGACCAGCACGTATTCGTAGTCGCGATCCCAGCCGACCAACACAGGATTGGCCAGGTCTCCGATGTTCTTCACCGTGCCGTTCACGTAGACCGACAGCTTCGGCTTCCGGCCGCCGCGCACGAACACCGTCTCGCTGAGCGTGCGGTTCATCACGAACGAATTGGCAGGGCGGGTTTCCGGAAAGACCCGAGGCTCGCCGCCCTCCAGAGCCTGCACGACCAACGCGTCCCCGCTCAGCCCTTGTCCCTGCAGGTAGCTGATCCGCGTGCCGTCCACCGACACGGCGACGTCATGCTCGTTGCTGTCCGAATCGGCGACCGGCTCCGTCCGCTTCGTGATGATGTTCGCCGCGATGATGTCGTCGTTACCTTCGCTCCGCTCGACCTGGTAGTAGAGAGAGACGCCGTCCGGATTCCAAGCCAGGGCGCCGGGCAGCTGTCCGGTCTCGACTTGCCGCGACTTGCCGGTGGTGATGTCCGCGATGATGATCGAGCGCTCCGCCGGAATGGCCAGCTTCTTGCCGTCGGGTGACCAGGCGGCCGGCCAGGTACCCGGGAGCTTCTTGGCGATCGTCACGACCTTTCGGGAAGCGATGTCGACCACCTTCAGCTTGCTGCGGTTGGTGTCCTCGTCGGACGCACCTTCCTCGTTCGAGTAGAAGGCGACCTTCTGGGTGGGACTGGAGAAGGACACGCCGTAGTCGTCGAAGACGGAGTTTACCAGCGCCTCGTCATCGTCGCGCTCGACCGAGCGGAGGTATATCTGCCGCTTGCCGACGGCTCCCTTGGCATACACCAGCGCGAACTCGCGTCCGATCGGGGCCGGTGCGCTCGGCAAGGGATCGAAGGTCGGCAACGGTTCGGCGGTCGGAGCCACCGAAGGCAGGGCCGTCGGGATGGTCCGGCGGGTCGACGATGGCGGACTCGGCGAAGGGCTCGCCGGCCGGCTCCGGTACGGCGCCAACTGCGCGATCGCTCCCAGCGAACGCCCGATCGGTGCGGCCGACGCCCGCGGAGAAGGCGTGCCGATCCGTACCGTCAAAACGCCGACGTCCACGTTGGCCGCGCTCAACGGCCGGGCGCGGTTGCCGAACTTCTCATTACTGAGGCTGCGCGGTGTCTCGGTCGGTGTCGGTACCGGGATGACCGGCGGAGGCGGCGGCTGCTGACGGCGTAAGTAGAAGATGGCCGCGACGATGCCTGCCAAGACCAACAACCCGAACAGCGCGTACAGTATCTTTTTCCAGCGTGGTGTTTCGTGTCGTATCATGCCCCTTCTGACCCCATTATTGTACGACAAGGCGACCGCGGGCCCTGACTAGCCGCGTTCGACGTAGGCGCCGGTCCGCGTATCGACCACGATCTTGTCGCCCGTTTGGACGAACAGCGGGACCGTGACCTTGGCCCCGCTGGCGATGACGGCCGGTTTGGTGCCGCCCTGGGCGGTATCGCCTTTCAACCCCGGATCCGTCTCCGTGACCTCGAACGTCGTCTTGATCGGCAATTCGACGCCGATCACGTCAGTCTGCTTGCCGCCGTGCAGCAGCAGTTCGCAGGTCATGCCTTCGACGAGGAACCCGGCCTGTTTGCCCAGCGTGGCGGCCGGCACTTCGTGCTGCTCGTATGTCTTCGCGTCCATGAACGTCAGCGCGTCGCCTTGCCGGAAGAGGAACTGTCCCTGGGCAGTCTGGAGCGAGGCCGGCTTCACTTTGTCATTGCCTTGGAACGTCTTCTGCAAAGTGGCGCCGGTCTTTAGGTTCCGCAGCTTGGTCCGCACCACCGCACCGCCGCGTCCCATCTTGGCGTGCTGATACTCCAGCACGACGTACGGCTCGCCGTCGAGTTCGATCTTCGTGTTCGTCCTCAGGTTCGTGATGCCGTACATGCTAGCTGATAGGTAGTAGCCGGTAGCTAGTTACCGCGTCGTGAACGGCATCAGGGCCGCTTGGCGGGCGCGTTTGACCGCGGTCGCGATCATCCGCTGGTGCTTGGCGCAGTTGCCGGAGCGCCGCCGGGCATCGATCTTGCCGTACGGGCTAACGAACTTGCTCAGCAGCCGGGCGTCCTTGTAGTCGATCACATCCAAATCCTTGCCGCAGAATTGGCAGTGTCGGACCCGTGGTTGTTTTTCCTTGATCGCCATGCTTAGAACGGGATGTCATCCAGGGCCGGATCTTCGGCGCCTTGGTCGTCTTTCTTGCCTTTGCCTTTGCCGCCCTTCGCCTTTGAGTCCTTGGCCGCTTCGGCACCCGCCTGGGGAGCTTCCGCTTCGGTCGGCTGCGCCGGGACCTGGCTGGCGCCCGCTCCGCCTTGGCCGCCCTGTCCTCCGCCTTGGCCGCGGGAGTCGAGCAGAATCATGTCGTCGGCGACGATCTGGGTGCGGGACCGCTTCGAGCCGTCCTGGGCCTCCCAGGTGTCGGTCTGCAGGCGTCCTTCGAAGTAGGCGCGCCGCCCCTTGGCGAGGTACTGGCTGCAAATCTCGGCCAGCTTTCCCCAGACGGTGACGTTGTGGAATTCCACCGCCTCCTGCTTTTCGCCCTGCTGGTTCTTCCACTGGCGGTTGGTCGCGACGCCGAAGCTCGCCACCTGCTGCCCGTTCGGCGTGGTCTTTACTTCCGGATCCCGGGTGAGGTTCCCGATGATCATCGCTTTGTTGAGATCTTTGGCCATGATGCCTCCGATTGGTTAATTCTTATGAATCCTTACGAGTCCTTGAGCTGTTCCGCCAACGCGGCGTCCAAGTCCTTTACGCTCGTCTTCTTGGCGGCCGGTTTCTTCGCCGGCTTCTTGTCCTCGTCCTTACCGGCGTCTTCAGCCGGAGCCGCTGCGACCGCCGGCTTCTTTTCCTTAGGTTCGGCGGCAACGGACGGAGCCGGAGCCTTGGCCGTCTTCCGGAGCGCTTCCGGCACGGTGACCTTGGCGGTCTCCTTGCTTTCCTCGACCGCGGTCGCGATCTGCACGATCTCGCCGGGCTTCGGCACTTCCTCGGCCGCGACCAGCACGGTGCGGACTACGCCGCTGAGGACGTTCAGCTGCCGGACCAGGTCGTTGGTCTTGGCCGGGTCGATCTCCAAGTGCAGGAGCACGTACCAGCCGTGGTCCTGCCCCGCGATCGGGTAGGCCAAGCGCTTCCGGCCGAGGGCGTTCTGCTCCTTGGCCTTGCCGCCGAGGGCCAGCAGCTTGGCGCCGGCCTCGTCGGTGACCGCGGTGGCTTCCGCCTCGGTCTTTCCGCCGTCAACGATGAATAGGAGTTCGTAGGTTTTCATGCTTCTCGTGGACTGATGCCCCGTCCGGTCGCGAATCGATCGATTCGGGGGAAAAGCTCAGTACGACTCAGTGTATCGTCGTGGAGTGCTAGAGACAAGCGTCGGACGAGCAATAAAG
>JAUYKS010000015.1 GCA_030699935.1 bacterium
GAACATGCTGTTCGAGATCATGGAGTCGGGAGCCGAGTTGGTGTCGGCCACCGAGAGCATCGACGGAACGCCCTCGGGTCGCCTGACGCACGGCATCCTCGCCTCCATCGCCGAGTACTACTCGCTGAACCTCTCGGCCGAGGTCAAGAAGGGACTGCATGGCAAGGCCAAAGTCGGCGGCACGCCGGGGTACGTGCGGATCGGCTACCTCAACGTCGGCCAGGTGGTGGACGGCCGCGAGGTTCGCACCGTGGAAATCGACCCCGACCGCGGGCCGCACATCAGCTGGGCGTTCACCGCCTTCGCCACCGGCGCCTACACGCTGGACACGATCCAGGCGGCGCTCAAGCGGCGCGGCCTGCGCACCCGGCCGACCCGCAAGCATCCCGCCCGGCCACTCTCGCGCAGCCAGATCGCGCGGCTGCTGCGCTCCAAGTACTACATCGGGATCGTTCCCTACGCCGGGGTCGAGCACGAGGGCCGCCACGAATCTCTGGTGGACAAAACGACCTTCGACCAGGTGCAGCGCATCCTCGATGCCCACTCCCACGCCCAAGAGCGCGACCGTAAGCACCACCACTACCTGAAGGGCAGCCTACGCTGCCACTGCGGAGAAAATCTCACCCTCGTCAAAGGCAAGAGCAAGACCGGCCGCGTCTACGACTACTTCGTCTGCCTCGGTCGCAAGAAGGGCACCGGCTGCAAGATGCCGCACCTTCCCGTGCGCGAGGTGGAGGAGAAGGTCGCCGCCGCCTACAGCCAGGTCAAAGTCCGCCAGCTTGGCGAGGGCGCGACCGAAGCGGACTGGCGATTGCACCTGGAGGACGTGCGCGCCGCGACCAAACAGGCTCTCGCGGGCCTACGGAAGCTGAACGAGGGAGCCGTTCGTCGGCACCGAAGCCGCATCAAGTCGCTGGAGGCCAAGCGCGAGAAGTTCCTCGAAGCCTTCTACGCTGACGCCCTCCCTGCCGACCTCCTGAAATCCGAGCAGGACAAAATCGCAGTTGAAATGGATGCGGCCAAGCGCCAGCTGGCCGAAGCCGAGGCCGACGTCACCGGCGTTGCCGACGCCTTCAACCGAGCGCTCGACGCGGTTGGGCGCATGGTCGACACGTATCGGGAAGCTCGCGACATCGATCGGCGTTTGTGGAACCAGGCCCTTTTCGAGTGCTTCCGGGTTTACCCGGACGAGGAGATCGAGGGCGAGCTACACGAAGAGGTCCAAGCCCTCACGGATGCCCGCACGCCCCGGCGGCTTCGGGCTGACTGCCGACGGCGCGTTTCTTCGGGCCGGGGTTGGAATAAGAGCTACTCAGCGGTGAGGGTGGGATTCGAACCCACGAGACGGTTTCCCGCCCACACGCTTTCCAAGCGTGCGCCTTAAGCCACTCGGCCACCTCACCATATTTCCCAGTATAAAGTCTCGGGCCGAAAAGTTTCCGCCACAAAAAAGAACCCTCATTAATGTCGACTGTGTCGCCAAAAGGCGAACAGGGGCATCAACAAGGGTGCTTTCGAAAAACGTGGGGTCCAACGTTCCGGGCGAGGAACGACTGGCTTGGACGGTTCCCACTAAACGGCCAGCGCGCGAATCTTTTACTGTTCTGCTTCTCTCCTCCTAGAAAGAAGATTTGTGTTGCATCGGCCTCCGATGAACGTGCAGCTTGGTGGAAGTATGTTTCCGGTTCTTCCGCCGGGGCTGCTTGAATCTCGGGGGCTTTAAGGGCAGGGCTGTGACCATCGGCCGCAGCGAGGACATGCCTTTGCCGCTAGGCATTGGTTTTAGCGAGGTCAGGCTCACGGAGCCTTTCCTTCACTTGCTTCAGGTACGCCTCCACGCGTCTTTGGCGAGCCGCGACTCTACGCAGCGCTGATCGCAACTTTGGATCGTCTTGGCCTTTGCGAACCAGGGACATGACCTGGTTTTCGATCGAGCTCCGCTTGGACGACAGGGTGCCAAGCAGGGTCTTGAGATCTCCTTTGAGCTCGAGCAATCCGGCCGGGCAATAGCCCTCGAACACCAACGAGACCGGGGAGCGAAGATGCAACTTGGCACTTCGCTTTTCCGGGCAGTCTCCGAGGGTTTTGAGATCCTCGCGAATGGCCGCCTGGGGACGCGGAGACCAGGCCATGGGATACCAGGCCATGTCATTTATGAACTGTTCCACGCTGATTCCGTCGGCCGCCAGCAGCTCGGCCACGTCCGGGTCGATCACCTCGCTCAGCTCCCGGGAAAGAAAACTGACGCCGTCACTCCTTTGGACGGAGATCCGGCCCGGCAGCTCGCCGGAAGTATCGCTCGAGACGGACTGGGATACTGCACTTGATGTTTCCAACGGTAACCCTTTCGTTGTGTTTGACTGGATTACTCCATGCAGGGGGAAGGGCTCGAACCTCCGGCCTCGCGCTTGTACAGCACGCGCTCTCCCAACTGAGCTACCCCCGCATAACCTCGGCTTTCTTGACCTCCTTACCTCACCCCCTTTGGAGGATTCGGTGACAGGTGAATGACGAAAACCGAGGCATCGGGACGGGCGGGCTCGAACCGCCGAAAGGACCACGACAAGTGGGGGCCGTCGCTTCCTATCGTCCCGGGGTTTGGCCGAGCCTCCTTTACGCCGCGCGGGCGTTCGGAGAAGCTTGGCGTTGCCGGCGCCGGTGTCCTTGCAGGAAATAAGCGTCGCCGCCTTTCCTTTCCCGGACCCGGCTTGGCGCCAGAATTCGTAAGATCTTGGAAGCCGCGTGTGCAGCTCCCTCCGTCAGACGGTTTGTCATCTTGGTTCCATTTCTTTCGCAGGCAAAAGTACGCGTAAAAAATCAATCAACAATCTGATTTTTAAGGTACCTCACCTTTAGGGATGTCAAAAAGGTACCAGAAAAATACCCCATAGTAAAGAAGTTTATCCAAACGCCGGCCGGCGCGGTTAATTCAGTCCGAGGCGTTCGCGGTGGCTGTGGAACAATCGCTCCGTATCGTCGACCACGTGCGCCATCGTGCGGACCGCTTCGACCGGATGCCGTCCGACCGCCGTTTCCTCGGACAGCATCACGGCGTCGCTGCCGTCGAGTACCGCGTTGGCGACGTCGCTGACCTCGGCCCGGGTCGGGCGGGGGCTGGCCGCCATCGATCCGAGCATCTGGGTCGCGGTAATCACCGGCTTGGCCGCGGCGTTGGCGTAGTGGATGATCTCCTTTTGCGCGAAGGGGACTTCGGCCGGATCGATCTCGACGCCGAGGTCGCCGCGGGCGACCATCACCGCGTCGGCCGCCTCGATGATTTCCTTAAGGTTTTCGACCGCCTCGTGCTTCTCGATCTTGGCGACGATCTTCGGGTGCTTGTCGACGCCGGCCTTCTCGATCAGCCGGCGCACGCGCCGGATGTCGTCGGCGGACGTGACGAACGAGACCGCCACCCAATCGACTTCGTGCGCCAGCCCCCAGGCCAGGTCGTCCTTGTCCTTGTCGGTCATCGCCGGGACGGAGAGCGAGCGCCGCGGCACATTGAACCCCTGGTGCGGCCCGACGGTGCCGCCGGCCTTCACCTTCGCCTTCACGTCCTTCTTGCCGGCGGAGACGACCTCGAGCTCGACCGCGCCGTCGGCCAGCAGGATCGTGTCACCCCTCTTCAGGTCCTTGGCGATGTCCTTGTGCGTGACCGGGACTAATTTCTCATTGCCGGTCACCGGGTCGTGCGTCACCATCACCACGCCGCCTTCCTTGTACTTCGTGCCGCGCGGGATCTCGCCGACGCGGAGCTTCGGCCCCTGTAGGTCCTGGAGGATCGTCACTTTGCGTCCGTGCTTCTTCGACCAAGCGCGGACGTCCCGGACGATCCGCTCGAACTCGCCGTAATCGCCGTGCGCAGAGTTGATCCGCGCCACGTTGACGCCAGCGTCCAGCAGCTTCGGCAAGACGGCCCGCGTCTCGGACGCCGGACCGATCGTCTCGACGATTTGCGTGTGGCGGATCATCGCGGTCCCCTCGCCTTATTCGGCATGCTTTCCGAAGCGAGCCGGCTTGTATTCCAGCGGGTGCATCGCGGTGTACAGGAAGTAGGCGGCGGCCAGGATGCCCTGCTCCAGTTCGGAGAGGAAGCGGTTCAGCCGCGGCTCTTCAGGCTGGATCGAGCAGATCAGGCTGACGCAGAATTCGAGCA
>JAUYKS010000017.1 GCA_030699935.1 bacterium
CTACGACGCCAGCGAGCGGTCATTCGGACCGCTCCGTACCCGTTCGATATTCCTGGTCGACCGCGGCGCCATCGCGAAGCGGGTCCGGGAAGCGGTGCCGGAAGTCGCCACGGCAGAAGTGACGACCGCGATGCCGGACACCGTCGTACTCGCGGTCTCGGAACGCCGCTCCACGCTGCGCTGGAAAACCGGCGGGAAGGCGTATCTAGTTGACCAGCGCGGCATCGCCTACGAGGAAGCAGGGGGCGAGAAGGACTTACTGACGGTCGAGGATTCCACGGACCTGCCCGTGACGGTAGGGGAGCAGGTCGTCGGATCGACGTTCATCACCGTCCTTGAGGACATCCGACAGTCGCTCAAGGACCGCGGGTTCGCGGTGACGGGATTCGAGATCCCGGAGACCACGTTCGAGGTACGGGCGGTCACGAAGGACGGCTGGTACGCGCTGTTCGACACGACCCGGCCCGTGAAGTCGCAGGCGGACGCGCTCAAGCTGGCCGTGGACCGGGAACGGCCGGTACAGTATGCGGACCTGCGGGTGCCGGGAAGGGTATACGTGCGGTGAGGCGGTCCTGGTGGGTCCTGGCGACGGTTGTCCTGGCGGCCGGGTACGTCTGGCTGGCGGCGGCGGAGGCGCGCGACCGCGAGGCCGCCCGCCCGGAACTGGCGCCGATCGGCGTGACCGTCGACCCGAACGGACCGATCGGACCGGCGAAGCTGGCGGGCGGGGGATTCGACTTCGCGGCCATCCGTTGGAGCCCCACCGACCGCGCAAAGACCGCTGCAGCCACGGAACGGATACGGCGCGATACCGGCTTGGAATACGCGTTTTTCCTAGCGTCCGAGAACGCCAGGGCAGGCTCTTTCGACACCCTAGCCGCGGATTATCCCAAGGACCGCTGGCTCCGGTACAAAGGCAAGCCGCTGGTGTACGTGTTTGGCGGCAAGGCGGAATCTTCCGCCTCAGCCGAAGATCCGCGTTTTTCGATCATACGGATCGACAACGCCCGAGGCGGTGATCAGTACTGGATCAGTAATCCGCCAAACCTCAAGAACGGCCTGCTGACGCTCACGTCCAGCTTCAGCGGGGCCGGGCTGAGCATCGATCCGCGCCGTACCGGCAAGGCGCTCGACCAGCAGGAACTCTTCGCGGATACCAACCGCGACAGGGTAGCGCTGCTTCTCTGGTATAGCTGGAACTCGAAGGACGGTTCGGCCCTGCTGCCTGATTTGGTAGGGGATTCGGCCAACCCGCCGTCCTACGCCTACGATCGCGTGAAGGCTTTCAACGAGCGCTGGAAGCGTCCCTGACGTGCTATGGTGTCCGGTCATGTCGGAATCTGAAGAGCACGCAAAGCCCGAGGTCGATCCGGAACTCCGAGACGAAGGCAACAAGTGGTACGAACAGGGCTTCGCAGTCGAGTTCGATGGTCTCTTGGCCGCCTTGGGATACGAGTTGGATCAGGATCCCGGACGGTTGCGTCGTCCGGATACGTACATTGCCACGGACTTGGATTGGCATTCCGCCCGCGCCCAGGACCTGCGGCAGTCCCTGATCGTGGATTTCGGCGATCCCGACACTACCATGGGTCTGGCGATCGACCAACCGGATGAGTTCGGGATGTCCCCAAGGGAATTCCAGGACAATGCTCGGAGCGCCTGCCGGACCGTCCTCGATCTGGAGGCCATTGCCGAGGCGGCAGGGGAAGCAGATTTGGCCGACCGTGCCCTGACCCTGGCCGCGAGATACGCCGATTTCTACGGCTTGCCGGTCTCCGGACGCACTCGTGTCCGACAGAGGGAGCTGGGACTCATCAAAGGGGAGTAGCCAGACGCCTGGTTTAGATACGTCGCACAACATAACTTTTGCGACGTTATATACTCAAACCGCCTGAGCCGGCTGCAAACCGCACCCCGGCCTTTTGCTGACTCTTACACGAACCCTTGCGAACGCTTCATGATCTCGATGATCACGGTGATGACGGCGCCGATGAACAACAGCAAGAGCAATATGGTCACGACGGTCCGAGGACTGACGTGCACCGAACGAGTTCCCTGCGGCTTGTTCTTTTCCGGCATCTCATAGACGTCGTGGCTGCCTTGGAAGTCCTTGCGGCCCTCATAGATATCGGTTGTGTACTTTTTTTCTACGGTTGGCATGACGATGTTCCGGTGATGGTTAGAACTTGATTACCGTGTCTTCGTTGAGCTCCTCGCCGCCGCCGTCTTCAGGAGGCTGGGTCGGCTCGTGTACTTCCGGAGCGATCGATTGTTCGGGCTGCTGCCTGACTGGGGCTACCGGGCGTTCCTGTTTCGGTGCCGGGCTGACGGATCGCTCCTTAGCGCCGGCGTCGCTTTTGGACGTCTTCGGGGCTAGCGGCTTTTCCTTCGCCTGCGCCTTCGCCTTAGGCTTAGGTGCGGACTTTTTTACCTGAGCGGAAGGCTTTTTGGTCTTCCCCGCCCCCGACGCTCCCGTTCCCCCCGACGCTTTCGGTTGTTCCGCGATCTGCTGGTGGAACGAGCGTTCCTTGTCCAGGTATGACTGGTACCGCCGTTCCCGATCGTCGTCCTCGGCCCGCTTCTTCTCCGGGCTGTCCATGACGATCGCGGCCTCGACCGACGCTCGCGACTGTGCGTACCGTTCGTGAGTCTGGGCGATCACCTGGTCGCGATACGGCGTCGTCTGGCTCGGCAGCGGGATCGTCCGGGCGCTGAACGCGTTCCCGGTCACGCCCTCGATCGCGACCTTCAGGTAGACATTGTACTTGTCGAGGTTCACGATGTCGGTCTCCTCGAATACCGGCTCGAATTCCTTCACCAGCCACGCCGCGTCGGCGGCGCCGACCCGGAAGCTGATGATCGTCCCGATGTTCCCGAACACGGCGTCGCGGACCTCCTCCGGCATCTGGGAGACGTACTGGTGCGCGATCGCCAGGTTGAGGTGGTACTTCCGGGCCTCGGAAAGGATCGTCGCGAAACTCTCCGTCGCGAAGTTCTGGAATTCGTCGACGTACAGGTAGAAGTCGCGCCGTTCGGCCTCAGGAATGTTGGCTCGTGACATCGCCGCCAGCTGCATCTTGGTGATCAGCATCGCCCCGAGCAGCGCCGAAGCGTCTTCCCCGAGCTCGCCCTTCGACAGCTTGAGCAGGATGATCTTGCCGTTGTCCATCGCCTCGCGCATGTTGATCGCGGTGTGCGGCTGTCCGACGATGTTCCGGATCGTGGTCGAGGCCAGGAACTGTCCGACCTTGTTCTGGATCGGCGCGATTGCCTCGACCCGCTGCCGCTCGGTATAGTTCCCGAATTCGTCGATCCAGAAGTTCTTCACGACCGGGTCCTCGATATGCTTGATCACCTCCTGGCGGAACTTGTCGTTGGCCAGCAGCTTCGGCACGTCGAGCAGCGTCGAACCCGGATAATCCAGCAGCGCGAAGATCGTGTTCCGGAGGATGTGTTCCAAGCGTGGCCCCCAGGAGTGGCCGTAGATCTTCTCGAACACGCCGACGACGCCGGAGGCCACCAGCGGCTTGGCGTCCTTGTCGACCTTCTCGAGGATGTTGAAGGCGATCGGGTGTTCGCGGTCGGCCGGGTTGAAGACGATCACGTCGTCGACGCGGCTGCGCGGAATGTGGTCGAGCACGCTTTCGATGAAGTCTCCGTGCGGGTCGACCACGGCCAGTCCCCTGCCCGCGTCCATGTCGGAGAGCACCATCGTCTCCAGCATGTGCGTCTTGCCCATGCCCGTCTTACCGATCGCGTAGACGTGGCGCCGCCGGTCGTCCGGCTTGATCCCGAAGTGCCGGACCTTTTCGCGGAACTTGGTCTCCGCGAAGATCGTCAGCTTGTCCGTGCTGCCTTCGACCGGCAGGTCCTCCGGCGGCTCGCCCTGGCTGGAGGCCGTCCAGGAGATGCTCGGCGTCTCCACCGACGTGTTCGGCAGGTGGAAGATGCTGGCCAGCTCCTCGATGTTCAGGACCGGTCCGCGCCCCGGGAACAGCCGCGCCTTGTACGGCGTGACCGCTTTGTCCAAGTTCGTCTGCACCCTTCCGACCGTGAAGCCGTTGAGGTTGGTGGTGTTGTACTGCTTGAAGGCGCCGACCGCCGCGTTCAGGCGGTTGCGCGCATGAGCCTGGTCGGTCGACACCGCCACGATCCGAATCTTCGTCTCGTAGCCGAGCTTGGCCGACTTTTCCTTGATCCCGGAGCTGATCGCTTCGTCGATCGGAATCGGCTCGTCCGGTTTCTTAGCCGCCGGCTTGCCGCCCGCACCGGTGGTCTGCGGCGCCGTGGTGGCCGCCGACATGATATCCCCGATAAAGCTACCTAAGGCCCCGAAGACCCCGCCGGCCCGGTTCCCTCCGCCTCCGGACAGGCGCTTCAGTTCGGATTCGCCGCGTTTGTGCCAGCGGTCGTCCGCCGGGCGGGACAGCATCTGGATCCAGACTTCCTCACCTTCGCCGAGGTCGGACAACACCGCCGTGATTCCGGACAGCGGGTCCACGTCCTCGAAGTTGAGGAAAGTCTTGATCGGGTAAACGTCCTTGCGCACCAACTTGAGCTCCGCGGCCGCCACCCGCCGCTGGCCGATTTCAGCAGGGTTAACGTAGTCTTCGGCTACCCGGATCTCCGCCTTCGGGTATTGCGCGTAGACCTGCCCTTCGACGAATGACTTTTGCGCGGCCGGCACGTAGACGTAAAAGTGGATCCGGTTATTCTGCGAGACGATCTCGAATCCGACATGCTCCTGGACGCTCCCCTCGAAGAACCTGGCCCGGGAGTCGCGGTGCAACCCGTGCAACGCCGCGAACATCTGCTCAGCGGCCACCGGAGCCTTCTCGTTTTCCTTGGGGACGGATACCCGCAGGAGGACGTAGCGCTGATGCTGCATCCAGGCGCGGCGCCGGTAGGTTTGGATCGCCAAGAACAGCAGGACCGGCACGATGATCCACCAGGTGTAGACGAGAGCCGTCATCAGCAAGCCGATCAGGCCTTCCATGCGTTACTCGCCTCCCGCGATGGTGAACTTTTCGCCGACCCGCTTGAACTTTGATTTTTCCTGCAGGTTGATCAATATCGTGTTCTCCGAGACGTGGCGCTGCTTGAGCACTTCCTCGATGACCCGCGAGCGTTCCACTGGGCCGTCCGCGTCGGTCAGGATCTTCCGGATGACGTCGGCGACGGTACCCGGCACGTATCCCCATTCCTTGAGCGCGTAGATGCCGCGGCCGATCAGGACGAACTCGTCGCCGTTGATCAGCTCGTTGTGCACGGCCTGGACGGTCACCGGCTTGGCGTCGAACTTGGCCTGCTTGATCTTCTCGGTGATCTTCTCGAAGTGCAGCGGCGTCTTGGCCCGCTTCATCACGTAGAGAGTCTTGTCGCGGATATTCTTCGGGTTGATGTCACGCCAGGTGGCGAGGCCGTACGCATTGTCCTCGGTGCGGACGAACGGTTGTCCGAAGTCGAGGACGGACGCGACCATCTCGTCGGAAAGCAGATGGCCGTTGCCGGCGGCCGCTTCCGCGACCTTGGCGTCGGCGGACAGGGCCTGCGGCGAGCGCGGCGACTTCGCTTCGGCCAATGCGCCTTCCAGTACCGAGACCAGGCTGGTCGCGGCCGCGGCGTGGGCGTTGCTGAGGGCGTGGAGCCGGCCGTGCTGTTTGTCTTCCTTGACCTCCACTACGGCCGGTGAAGCCTCGAGCAGCAACGACAAGGCGGCCCGGCCGCCGTCGGTCTGCTGGTTGGATGGAAGGAACTCTTCATCCAGGGTTTCCTCGCCGACCACCCCGCCCCGTTCGCGGATGAACTCTAGCGTGACCTTGAGGATGTCCTGCAGCGGCGACTTCTCCATCTGCGCCGCGAACTTGCCCCGGCCTTGTTTCTCGATCTGGCGGATGCGCTCGCGCGTAACGCCGAGTTCGTCGCCGATCTTGGCCAGGGTCTCCGGCTTGCCGGTGCGCAGCCCGGTCCGGCGCACCAGGACGTCCGCCTCGCGCGACGGCAGGCCTTCCAGCGAACCGACGACCGCTTCGTGGACCGGCAGTTCGCGCTTCAGCCGTTCCTGCGTGATATGGATGATTGTTTTTAGGTCAGCCATGGTGGTTTTCCCTATCCGGACGGTTGTTCCGGAAGTTCACAAGCATAGCATTATTGAGCCCATTTGTCAAGAGGCGCAGGCAGTAAGCATTCGAAAAACAGAGGCGATGCTCCACCCCCTTCTGACGGTCTGGCGGGCTTTCAGCACGAATGTGCCTGCGGCGCTCGCTAGAGCATTCGCCGCGCGTGATGGTAATAGACGCCGCTCGCGGCCAGCGCTCCCCCTCCGAGGACGGCTTGGGTCGCGGTCAGTTCCAGGCTGCCGGTGGCCGCCAGCGTCGCCACGACGGTGCCGTAGAATACGCCGGCGAGCTTGAGGCGATCGAAGTGTGCGTTAAGAGCGGTCATTGCGGATATCTATGTAAACGAAAAACCGACCCGGTGTTTCGGTGTCGGTTGGTGTTCCCCTCCGGATCTTCGCAGAAACGGTGAGCTAGTCAGACTAGCTAATTATGGCTTGGTTGTCAACTATTTATGTGGACCGAGCCGGATTCGAACCGGCGACCTCCGCAATGCGAATGCGGCGCTCTACCAACTGAGCTACCGGCCCAACTTTCTGATTATACGTCAGCTTCCCGCTTAATCTCGAACGTTTTCTATGTCGCGATATCGTCGATCTGTGCCGCGACTTGGAAGTCGAGGGCCGTCAGGCCGCCGCTGGCGTGGGTCGAGAGCGCCAACCGCACTTTGTTCCAGCGGATATCGATGTCCGGATGGTGGTTCTGTTGCGTGGCGAGCGCGGCGACTTTGTTCACGAACTTCATCGCTCCGTCGAAGTCCTTACGCTCGAACTCTTTCACGATCGATTCCCCCGCCCGCTTCCAATCCGTCAGCCGGGCCAGTGCTTTTTGGATTTCTTGGTTGTTCAACGTATCTGACATAGTCGTCATTCTAACCCCTCGGCGTTCTTTTAGGCATATCGATGGCGGCGACGTATCTGCTGGACTGTCAGAATGGTCCAAACGGTAGTATTCGCGAGGTTAACGGTTGCCGTGAACCATAGTTCGAGTGTTAGGAAAGTTAGAGCAAATATGAAAACGATCGTTGCGGTAATGGCACAGGTTGCCAGGGCTGGCTTATCGTCGCTGAAAATACTCGGGAGGACGCCCAATACAATGATTACCGTGCCCACGGCGATAACGATGTCTTGCCAGTTCATCCTTGATGCTCGGGCGCGCCGATCAGGCCGCACTTCTTATACTTGAGTCCACTGCCGCACGGGCATGGGTCGTTCCGGCCGACCTTCGGGGCTTTCGTGGCCTTCGGAGCGGCGGGGTTACTGGCACCGCCCTCGCGCTTCTTGACGGTGATCGTGGCGCTGCCGTCTTGCGTGACTTGCGGAGCGGCCGCCGCGGCCTCCGCTTGCTCCGGCGTGATCGTCTGACCGTCCGGGGTGCGGATCGTTACCTTGGCGGACGATGGCTCGGGCGTTGCCTCGGGTTCCTTAGCTGCAGCCGGCTGAGGTTTGGGTTGAGGCTTGGGCTCAGGCTTAGCCTTAGCTTTGGTGCGCTCCTTCTTTTCCTCTTTCTTGACTGCTTTTTTTGACTTGCCGCGGGCGGGCTTGGCAGACTCGGGCTCTTCGACGCTAGGCGCCTCTTCGTCGACCGGATCCTCGCCGGGCTCCTCCTGGCCGATTACCGGTTTCTTGGCCGGACCCTTGTCGCCTTCCTTAGCGGTATGGACCTGCTGGGCGGCCTGCTCGACCTCGGTCGGTGTCTCCTCGACCGCGCGCGTCAGCGTCACCTTGAACAGCGTGTGCGTGACCTCGGCCCGGATCGTCGCCAGCAGCTCCTCGAACATTCGGAACGCCTCGCCTTTGTACTCGGTCAGCGGATCCTTCTGGCCGTAGCCGCGCAGGCCGATACCCTCGCGCATGTGCTCCATCGCGTCGAGGTGGTCGACCCAGAGCGAGTCGATCGACCGCAGCATCACCATCCGTTCCAGCGTCCGCATGTTGTCGGCGCCCTGCTCCTTTTCCTTGGCCGCGTGCGCCTGCTCGATCATGTTAGTCAGGCCTTCGGTCAGCTGGTCGCGACCCTCGGCCTGTTTCAGTTGCTCGGCGAGCTCCGCCGGCACCTGGAGGATCGTCCCGACTTGCTCGGCGATCTTGGCGTAGTCCCACTCGTTCGGGTCGTCCCCGGGCGTGTTGCTCGCCACGATCGCATCCAGCTCATCGGCGAACATCTTCTTGATGTCCTCGGTGACCGCTTCCTTCTCAAGGATCTTCCGGCGCCGCTTGTAGATCACCTCGCGATGCGCGTTCATCACGTCGTCGTATTCGACCACGTGCTTACGGACGTCGAAGTTGTGACCCTCGACTTTCTTCTGGGCGGATTCGATCGACTTACTGACGATGCCGGCTTGGATCGGCTGGTCCTCGGGGACCTTGAGCTTCTCCATCACGTTCTTGATCCGGTCGCCGCCGAAGATCCGCATCAGGTCGTCCTCCAGCGAGACGTAGAACCGGCTGGTTCCCGGGTCGCCCTGGCGCCCCGAACGGCCGCGGAGCTGGTTATCGATCCGCCTCGCCTCGTGGCGTTCGGAGCCGATCACGTGCAGCCCGCCGGCGTCGGCGACGCCCTTGCCCAGCTTGATGTCGGTGCCGCGCCCGGCCATGTTGGTCGAGACGGTCACGCTGCCGGGCTCTCCGGCGCGCGCGATGATCTCGGCCTCCCGCGCGTGGTTCTTGGCGTTCAAGATCTCGTGCTTGACCCCGGCCTGGGTCAGCGCCTTCGCAAGCCGTTCCGACTTCTCGACGGCGATCGTGCCGAGCAATACCGGCTGCCCATTCGCGTTGCGTTCCTTGACCTCCTCGGCGATCGCGGCGAACTTCGCCTGTTCGGTCTTGTAGATCGCGTCGTTGAGGTCTTCCCGGATCATCGGCCGGTGCGTCGGGACCACCGTCACGCCGAGCCGGTAGATCTTGTGGAACTCCTCCTTCTCGGTCTCGGCCGTACCGGTCATGCCGGACAATTTGGCGTACAACCGGAAGTAGTTCTGGAAGGTGATGGTCGCCATCGTGCGGGTCTCCTGCTTGACCTCGACGCCTTCCTTGGCCTCGATCGCCTGGTGCAGGCCCTCGGAGAAGCGCCGGCCCGGCATCAGCCGCCCGGTGAACTCGTCGACGATCACGACCTCGCCGTCCTTGACGACGTATTCCTTGTCCAGGCGGTAGAGCGTGTGCGCCTGCAGCGCCTGCTCCATGTGGTGGACCAGCTTGATGCCGCTGGCCCCGCCGGTGCCCGCCACGGATGCCCCGGCTTCGTAGATGTTCGGGACGCCGAGCAGCTGTTCCATCCGCTTGATGCCGGCGTCGGTGAGGATTGCGCTCTTCCGCTTTTCGTCCAGCGTGTAGTCGGTCTTGGCATCGAGTTGCGGGATCAGCGAGGCAAACCGGGCGTAGAGGTCGCCGGACTCGTCGGCGGCCCCGGAGATGATCAGCGGGGTGCGGGACTCGTCGATCAGGATCGAGTCGACCTCGTCGACGATCGCGAAGCCGAGCTCGCGCTGCACCATCTGGTCGAGCTGGCCGACCATGTTGTCGCGCAGGTAGTCGAACCCGAACTCGTTGTTGGTGCCGTAGGTGATGTCCGCGGCGTAGGCGGCCTTCTTCTCGTCCGACTGCTGGTCGTGGTAGATGCTGCCGACCGTGAGTCCGAGGAACTGGTAGATCTGCCCCATCCATTCGGTGTCGCGGCGGGCCAGGTATTCGTTGACGGTCACGACGTGGACGCCCTTCCCCGCCAGCGCGTTGAGGTAGATCGGTAGCGTCGCGGTCAGCGTCTTTCCTTCGCCGGTCTTCATCTCGGCGATCTGGCCTTGGTGTAGCACGTAGCCGCCCATCAGCTGCACGTCGAAGTGCCGCTCCTTGATGGTGCGGGCGGACGCCTCGCGGACCGCGGCGAAAGCCTCCGGCAAGAGGTCGTCTAGCGCTTCGGCATCCGGTTTGCCCGATTGTCGGCTTTGCTCGAGACGCTCGCGGAACTCGACGGTCTTCGCCTTGAGCTCCGAGTCCTTTAGCTTTTCGTACTCCGCAGCCAGCGCGTTGATCGCCTTGACCGCTTTGTCGGCGCGCCGGAGCTCGCCGCTCCCGGTGAGCTTCTTGAAGAATCCCAGGGCCATCTAGCTGCGGTCGCCTTCCCCGGGACCGCCCTGCGCGGCCGAGGACTCGTCGACGGTGCTCGTCTGTTCCTTGAGGTCGCGTGCTTCCCGATTGATGTGGTCCCGTTTCTTGTCCTCGTGTCGGCGGATGGTCTCCTTGAGCGTATGCGCGGCGCGGTCGATCGCGACGTGCATGTCCTCGGCCTCCTCTTCGGCATTGATCACGTTGCCGCGGCCGATTCCCGAGATGATCACGTGACATTTGTCCTTGGTGTCCTTGGTGTCGCTCGGCATGAAGATCAGTTTGACGTCCGCGAACGCCGAATCGCGATGGTTCTGCAGGATGAAACGCTCCAAGCCGCCGATTTTCTCGGTGACGTAAGTCTGGACGCTGTCCGTGAGCTCGAGTCCGACTGCTTTGATTTGGAGTTTCATTGAATCGTTACTATTCGGTTGTTCCGTCAGCCTTGATCCGGCTGAAAGAGAGGTACTTCCTGAGTACCTCTGGTATCTCTACGTTACCATCCTTGTCCTGCTGATTCTCGGTGATCGCGATGATCGCGCGGCCGACGGCGACGGCGGTGTTGTTGAGCGTGTGCACGAGCTCGGTGCCGGTCTTGCCCCCACTCTTACCCTGGTGCTTGATCTTGAGGCGGCGCGCCTGGAAGTCGGTGTCGTTCGAGTTGCTGGCGACCTCCATGTAGCGGTCGGCGCCGGGGAGCCAGGCCTCGATGTCGTACTTCTTGGCGTTCGGGGCGCCGAGGTCGCCGGTGCAGATGTTCACGACGCGGAACGGGACCTCCAGCGAGTTCCAGAACGCCTCGGCGTCCTTCTGGAGCTCCTCGTGAACGTCCCAGGACTTGGCCGGGTCGCTGAAGACGAACAGCTCGACTTTGTCGAACTCGTGGCCGCGCATGATCCCCTTGGTGTCCTTGCTGTAGCTGCCGGCCTCGCGGCGGTATGCCGGCGCGAACCCGGCGTATTTCACGGGGAGTTCGTCGAGCATCTCGCCGGCGTGGTAGCTGGCCAGCGGGACTTCGGCAGTGCCAGAGAGGTAGCGGTCCGCATACTTATCCTGCCGCCCGATTACTTCGGCGGCCGCTTCCTTGTCACCTTTGGCAGCCTTATGTGCCTCCGCTTCAGCCTCCAACGAACTGACGAAGTACACCTCGTGCGACTCCGCCGGGAAGAATCCCGTTCCAATCATCGCGTTGCGGTTCACGATCGTCGGGGGGCGCATGCTGGTGAATCCTTTCTTGCCGTAGAAGTCGAGCGCGTAACGGATCAGTGCGAATTCCAGGTCGACCAAGGCCCCCTTGAGATACCAGAACCGGTTTCCGGACACTTTCGCGCCGCGCTCAAAGTCGATCAGCGGCTTAATGCCGGGAATCTCGTAATGCGGCTTCGCACCCTCGATGATCCCCTGCTCTCCGACCTCCCTGACCGTCTCGTTACCGGATTCGTCGTCCGCTACCGGCACGTCTTCGGCTGAGAAATTCGGAAGGTGCTCGCAGAGCGTATCGAAGTCCTCTTGTGCAACCTTTAGCTTCCCTTCGATTTTTTTCAGCTTTTCTTTGAGCTGCTTGCCGGCCACGGCGGTCTTCACTTTCTTCTGCTCGGACCGGACCTTATCGAACTCCTGCTGGAACTTCCGGCGCTCTTCGTCGAGTTTGGTGAGCTTTTTGACGTCGAGTTTTATGCCGCGCTTCTTGAGCTCGGCCTCAATCCGCTGCGGGTCTTCCTTGATGATTTTGATATCAATCATTTTGCGTCCATTATCCTGGTTACAAGCCTAGACTTCCAGGAGTTTTCGAATTCTTTTTCGGTCCACCGCCCACAGGAACGTACTTAGGCGCGGGCCCGTGTCCTGGCCTATCAGCAGCTGGTACACATCCTTGAAGAACGCACGCTGGGCTTTCTTGTTCTTGTCATCGGACGCCTTCGGGTCTTTCGGAATCGTGTAGACAAGCTTCTCGAGCTGCTCGACGGACTCGCCGCCCTTCGCGGAAAGCGATTTGTGGAGTTTCGCGACATTAGCCTTCGCCTCGTCTGACAGCTTCTTGGCGTACTTGGTGTTCGGCTTCTCAAGCAACACGATCAGCTGGTCCGGATTGTGGTCGACCAGCCAGTTACGGGCGCGCGGCAGGCGCTCCTTTACGGAAGATTCGTCGTACTCGGCGTCGATCGACTTGAGTAGATCTAGGACCTTGTCCTCGTCCCACTGGACGATCTGCCCGAAACTGACGAGCTGGCGGAACGAAGCCGGGTTCTTCACGGTCTTGATCGCATCGCCATCATCGGCTGTCTTTCCGTCGTCGAACGCTTCTTTAATCGCGAACGAACGCGCGCGCGGCAGCTCGCCTTTCTGGTGCGCCGCGACCTCCCGGTCGAACTCGTCGTATTGCCGGAAGATCTCGGTATCGAACGCCAACGAGAAGTTCTGCTTGGGCTGGCGCTTCAGGTACTGCCACTTGAGCAGCGGCTCGACATACACCTCGAGCAGCTCGTTCGGCGACTTGGCCAAGCCCGTGCTCCCGGACATCTTCCCCGCCACACCCTGCAGGCCGACCATGCCGTAGCGGGCCGTCACCGGCGGCACGCCATCGAATACCTCGCGGATGATCCGCGAACCCGCGTCGTAGCTGCTTCCCGGAGAAAGATGGTCAGAGCCGGCCGGTTCGAAGTTCACGCCTTCGTGCTGCCAGCGCATCGGCCAATCCGTCTTCCACTTGAGCTTCAGGTTTTGATCCTTACCGAGCTTGACCGTTCCAGCCTCGCGAGTGAGCTTGTCCTGGTACGCCAAAGTTTCGCCATCGAAATCAATTACTTCCGTAAGATCCTTACCGTTGAATTTGGAATAGACCGTAATCGGATAATAGTCGCGCTTGAAATCGTCTTCATTCAGGTCATGGGCACGTTTTGACTTGTCAGACATCAGGCTAAAAAGAATTCCTGCGATCTTCTCCCGCTGCTTGAGCGCTCGGCGGATCGCGTCGTCGTAAGTGCCGGCTTGGTACAGCTCCGTCTGATAGCGGTAATCGAGCTCAATGCCGAGTTCCTTCATCGCGCCTTCGAACAAACGCTCGAACCGCTGCGCGTACGTCACGCCGGTGTCGCCGTGCGGATCCGGAACCGCGGACAAGGGCTTGCCGATATGCTCCTCGAACTTCGGGTCGATGCCGGCCGGGACCTTCCGGTACCGATCATAGTCGTCCCAAGAGAACAGCAGCCGGACCTGCTTACCGCGCTGCCGCAGCGCCGCGCCCACGGCCACGATTGTCATCACGTCGCGGAAGTTCCCGAAGTGCACCGTGCCGGACGGGCTGATGCCGGCCGCGCAAACGTACTCATCGAGATCCGGGAACTTGCCGATGACCTCCTCGGCCAGCGTTTCTGCCCAATGGAGGTTGTCCGCCCGCCCCTCGTCCGCTTGCTGTGCTTTTTGCTTGGCCATGCTTGAATCCGCGTTACCTCCAGGGTACCGCGGTTGGCCCTGAATGGCAGCTTAGCGCACCGAGACGATCGTGTACTTGACGTTGCCCTTCGGCGTCTCGACCACGGCGTCCTCGCCCTTGGTCTTGCCGATCAGCATCTTGCCGAGCGGTGATTCGTTCGAGATCAGTCCCGAGGAGGGGTCGGCTTCCGCCGGCCCGACGATCGTATACGTCGAGGAGTTGCCGTTTTGCTTGACGGTGACCTTGGAGCCGAGCGCGACCGCCCCGCCGCCGTTAGTACCCGTCTTCACGATCTGCGGATTCTCGAGCAGACGTTCGAGCTGGGCGATCCGGCCCTCCACCATCGCTTGCTCGTTCTTGGCGTCGTCGTATTCGGAGTTCTCGGAAAGGTCCCCGTAGGCCACGGCTTCCTTGATCCGGTCGATGACCGCGGGCCGCCGCGTTTCCTTGAGTACCTTCAGCTCGGCCTTCAGCTTGTCCAGTCCGGCGGTCGTGAGATAGGTGTTTTGCTCTGCCATATTTTCCTCTGAGGGGTTTTAAAAAGCCCTGACGGGCCCTCATGGGACGTTATCCTAACAACCGCCTCCGGCGGTGTCAATATGAGTTTACGGGCGTTTTCCGTGGTCTAATTCTTGCCTAACTGATGGACGTTTTCGAGCAGACTGACGACCGTCATCGGGCCGACGCCGCCGGGCACCGGCGTGATCCAGCCGGTCCGTTTGGCGGCGGCGGCGAAGTTTACGTCTCCGGCCAGCCGCGTCTTAAGCCGCGTCGCTCCGACGTCCACCACGGTGGCGCCGAGTTTCACCATCCGACCGGTGATCAGATTCGGCTTGCCGGCAGCGACCACTAACAGGTCGGCGGACGCGGTGTGCCGGGCGAGGTCCGTGGTGTACCGATCGCAACTGGTGACGGTGGCGCCGCGGTGCGAGAGCATCGTCGCCAGCGGCAGTCCGGTCAGGATCCCCTTCCCGACGACGGTCGCGCGGATGCCTCGCAAGTCGACGCGGTAATCGTCGAGCAGCTCCAGAATGCCTTTCGGGGTCGCCGGCAGGATGCCCGGCCGGTTCGTATAGAGCTTGCCGAGGTTTTCCGGGGTCAGACCGTCCGCGTCCTTGTGCGGGTCGACCGCCGCGAAGATCTCCAGCGGGTCGACCGCCTTCGGCAACGGCAGTTGGACGATGTATCCGGTGATCCGCTTGCTCCGGTTCATCCGGCCGCACGCGTCGAGCAGTTGCCGCCGGGTGGCCTTCGGCCCGAGGTCGTCGATCAGGACGCGGTAGCCGATCTCCTCGGCGCGGCGCTGCTTTTGGCGTACGTAAGTCCGGGTCGCCGCGTTGTCCGTGGCCATAATGATGCCCAGCGTCAGCCCGCCCGGTTTGCGCTTAGCCAAGCGCTTTAAACGCTTAGTAGCGGCGGCCGTACCGTCGAGCAGACGTGGCTTCGGCTTGGCCATCAGTCACTCACTCCTTCCGTCGACGCCCGTCCGGACCGCGGCGTCGCGGTCGGCTGGACTCCGAAGTATGACTCGAAGATCCGTTTGGCCGCCGGGACGGCGACGTCCGAGCCTTCCCCGCCGCCTTCGATCATCACGGTCAGGACGATCCGCGGGTTGTCGCACGGCGCGTACGCGGTGAACCAGGCGTGGGCCTTGGTCTCGTTGGCGAACTCCGCCGAACCGGTCTTACCGCAGACGTCCACGGGCAGGCCTTTGAGGTCGATACCGGTCCCGCTCTGCACCACTTCGCGCATGCCCTGCTGCACCGTCTCGATCACGTTGCGGTCCACCTTGAGGTTAACCAGCGGCTCCGGCTTGACCGGGGTCCGCTTCCGTTTGTCCGTGGAATCGACGAACGCCTTGGCCAGATGCGGCCGGTAGGCGATGCCATCCCCCGCGATCGCCGCGGTGTAGATCGCCACTTGGAGCGGCGTGGTCAGGACGAAACCCTGGCCGATCCCCATCTGGTAGGTGTTCCCGATGTACCAGTCCTCGCCGAAGGTCGACTTCTTGTACGACGGCGACGGTACCAGCCCGTCCTGCTCGTCCGGCAGGTCGATACCCGTCGGCGTGCCGATCCCGAACTGCCGCATGTAATCGCCGAGCTTGTCCTCGCCGATGCCGTTCTGGTCGTCGTAGCCGCCGGAAACCTTGTAGAAGAAGACGTCGGAACTCACCGCCAAGGCCCGGACGGCGTTGACGCTGCCGTGCCCGTGCGGGTCCCAGTCGACGAACTTGGACCCGCCGACGTCGATGAACGGCGGCGAGGCCACGTAGTCGCCCGGGCTCACCACGCCCTCGGCCAGCGCGCCGGTGGCAGTGACGATCTTGAACGTCGAACCCGGTGGGTACTCGCCCGACACCGGACGGTTGAAGAGCGGTTTCTGCTCGTCCTTGGACAGCTCCTTGTACTTGGATTCGCTCACCCCGTCGACGAAATCGTTATTATCGAAGGACGGCAGTGACACCATCCCCAACACGGTGCCATCCCGCGGGTCCAATGCGATCGCGCTGCCGCCCGAGGCCTGCCCGCGTTTGGCGCTCTTCATTCCGTTGTCGACCGCGTCGTACATGACCCGCTGGAGCTTCGGGTCGATGCCGAGCTGGACGCTCCGGCCGGGCCGCGGTTCCTGCGACTGCAGCTCCTTGAGGATCTCACCCTGGGCGTTGACCTCAAGCCGCCGCTCACCCGGTTCGCCGGACAGCTCCTCTTGGTAGACCCGCTCCAGGCCGGTCTTGCCGACGTAGTCGTTGCGGCGAAGGTTCTCGTCACCCGTAAGGTCCTCGGCCGAGACCTTGCCGACGTAGCCGAGCAGGTGCGCATACAGGTCCGTGGAGGCGTACCGGCGGCGTGGGTTGTTCTGGATCACCACGCCAGGCAGGTCGGTCGCCCGGAGGCGCAGGAGGATCGACCGGTCCCGCGGCAGGCCGTCCGCGACCAGGACCGGCTGTCCGTAGTCCAGACCCTTGGCCTCGGCGCGCTTGCGGATGTCCTTGACCGGTTTGGCTAGCGGTTCGCTGAGCGTGCGGTAGACGCGTTCGCGGGATTCCGCCTTGCGCGGAAGTTCGATCGGCACGATGCGCACCTCGAAGTTCGGCGTGTTCCGGGCGATGATCCCGCCCTTCGCGTCGTAGATCACGCCGCGCGGGGCGGCGATCTCGATCGAGCGGACCCGGTTCCCTTCCGCCAAGGCCGCGTTCTCGGCGGCGCCGAAGATCTGGAGTACCATCAACCGCCCGGCCAGCACGAAGAACAGCAGGGCGGTCGCCACCATGAAGAACCGGGTGCGGGCGGAATCGCCGCTCCGTTCCCGGGCGACGGTATCCGTGCTCTCCTCGTTCTTCAGCGCACCTTGCCACTGCTCCGCCTCTCCGTACGAGGTGTCGAAGTCGAGGTTGAGGAATTTATCGGTACCGAAGGGATCTTTCA
>JAUYKS010000019.1 GCA_030699935.1 bacterium
CGACCTCGTCGCGATATTGGTCAACATCATCCAGTTCGGCTTGATGTTTGCCGGAGCCGTCGCGGTCATCTTCGTGGTCATCAGCGGATACCAGTACATCCTCTCCGCCGGCAACCCAGAGAAGGTCGAGAAGGCCAAGCAGGGCCTGACCTGGGCGGTCACCGGATTCATCCTGTCCGTCAGCTCGTTCGCGATCGTGTTGCTGCTGCAGGGAATCCTCCAATCGCGACAGCGGGTGAACGAAGCGCCGGGTATCCCCGAGGCGCTCCAGGGGGCGCCGCGCGACGCCCAGACGATCATCCCGGCGATCGCCGACGCTTTGCTGGTCTTCGGATCCTCGGTCGCCGTGCTGTTCATCATCCTGAACGGCTACCGCTACGCCACCTCGCAAGGAAACCAGGACCAGATCGACGCGGCGAAGCGCGGACTGCTGTACTCGGTGATCGGCCTGGTGGTCCTGTTCCTGTCGTACACTATAATCGTGACCGTAACCAACGCTTTGGAAGCATGAAACCAACATGAGAAAGGAGGTGATATACACATGAAACGACTGATTACACGAGTCGGTGCCGGTGCCACGTTGGCGGCTACCCAGGCCCAGGTCGCGTTCGCGAAGGTAACCCGGCCGGATATCGACAACCCCGTCAGCGGCGGGAGTTTAGGCTCGATCCTGGCCAGCGTTATCAACGCCCTGCTGCTGTTCGCGGGCGCTGTCGCCGTGCTCTTCCTGATCATCGGCGGTTTCCGCTACGTGGTCTCCACCGGTAACGAGCAACAGGTCGACGCCGCTCGGAAGACCATTCTGTACGCCGTTCTTGGCTTGATCATCATCTTCATCGCGTTCGTACTGACGCGGCTGATCCAGGACTATCTCGGGTTTACGGGCGACTTCCAAGTCCGGTAACTTCAGAACGAACTGCTTAAGAGGCACCCGCGCGGGCCTCTTTTCAGTTGTGGCGTTCCGAGCCCGACAGTTGACATTTTGCCCATTTTCTGCTATGGTTAGTTAATTTTTGACATACAAGCCATGGCTGAAAACAAAAGCAATCCCGACAAGACCGGCGGCAGTCACTCCGACAGCGCGCGCGAGCGGCAAGAGCTGTTCGACGCGGTGCCGGAAGCCCAGCAAGAGCAGATCCGACAAACCGACTATGAGGACGCGATGATGCTGATGGGTCAGGCTGAGAATCTCTACGTGGATTCCGAGCTGGAAAAACTGCGCGACACCATGGAACGCGCGGAGCGACACGGCGTCGAGTGGGATGAGGCCGGCACCGAGGAGATGAACAGACGAACGACGGAGAACCTGGCCGACAACGTCCCCAAGGAATTCATCAAGCAGGCCGAAGCGGATCTGCATCGGACCGAACAGGTGACCGGTGCCATCGAATCCCGGGTAGCCGAGGAGCCGGAGGATGCCCAAAGCGCCCTTCGGGACCGCGCCGACCGGTGGGCCAAGTTCTTAGAGTTGCGTGACAAGACTACCCGTCCGGCGGAGCGCAGCGAGCAGTCGACAGAATACGCCAAGGATTTCGAGCAGGCCCTGGCGGAATCCCCGCTTTCGAAAGAATTCAAGGAAAGGCTTCGGGACGACGAACTCCTTTTCGTCGTGGAACGCGCAAAGTCGAAATCTCGCGGTCGTGTCCCCGACGACACCACGCTAGAAAACGCCCGTCAATGGCTCCTGAAGATGGTCCGGGCCGAAGACCTCAAGCCGGAACCGAAGGAGCCGATCGTGGACGAAGTATGGGATTACACCAAGTCGCGCTTGCAACGTTGGAGCAAGGCCCTGTTCGGCAACCGGAAACGGATGGCGGCGGCGGCGGTGCTCGGCTTCGGAGCCCTTGTCCTCCCCCCGGTGGGAGCGGCCGTGGGATTCGGTATCGGTATAGCCGTGTTGGTCGAAGGTAGTCGGGCCGCGATTCACGGAACTGCTCGCGGACTGGAACGCGGCAGCGAACGCGTGGCTCGCTCGTCCCGTGAACGGCGGATCAGGGGGCTACGGTCATGAAACGGTTAAGAAGGAACGGTCAAGACAAGGGTTTCATCCGACGCTCATTGAAAGCGTTGCTTGTGCTGTTGCTGGTTGGTGCCTCGGTCCTGTCTTATTTCCCTCAATCGGCATACGCCATCACGAAGGATCAGTGCCGTGATAAATACGGCATCGACGGAAGTAGCCGTGTCTTGCCAGGTACGAATCTAACTCCGGAACAGGAGGAGTGCCTCCGGATCGTCGCCGGAGAGATAAACGAGCAGGAAGAGGAGAACCAACGGAACGAAATCTGGGAAACCGTAAAAGAGGTTTTGACGCGGATTACCGGCAGGGACGGGGCACAAGCGGTCTTCTTTGACGCGAAGACGTTCGATCCCAATGAAAAGAAGAACAAGCTCGACCTCGACGGACGAGAGGGAAAGGGCTTCAAGGCTGCTGAGGGCTCGGTGCTGGGAGACAAATATAACGGCAATCCGTATCTGGTCGTCAGTTCCGACGGACATGGCCATACCATCGCCGGGGTTCCGGAAGACCAATATGAAAAGATCCGTTTCGTCCTGACGGAAATCAATTGGGCACATCAGCCCGACGCTGAGAGTTCCATTCCCTTTTCGGGGAGCGCGTCCCAGGAAGCCAACTACTACATCTTCCGAAACGAGTTCAAACCGGCGCTCGCGATTTCGTATCGAACGAACGCTACCCGTTTGACCGGCTCCGGAGACAAGGCATTAGGACAGGACGAAAGACACTTCGTGTTCCAACCGAGTTGCGAGGAAACTTTCAGTGAAGATGCGTGGGTTTCGGATGTAGACGGTCCGGGAGTGGATGACGATAAATACTTCAACGGCGTCCACCTGAGCGACACCGATGACGAGGATGAGATCCACGAAGTCGCGGAAAAATTCAACAACGTTGATGTCTGCGGAAGCAACAACAGCATCTTCGCTGGCGCGCTCAAGAACGCCATGAATGCAATCAAGGAAGCCATCGACGCGTTCTTCGATTGGCTCAAGGAAGCCCTCCTCAACGTCATCAACATCGGTACGCTGACCGAAAACGAAGGGTTGGTAAGCGCCTGGAAGACCATCCGCGATTTCGTAAATCTCATCTTCGTAGTGATCATGATCGTTATCGTGTTCTCGAGCATCCTGCGGATCGATACCGACCGCTACGGAGTGCGGTCGTTATTGCCCCGGCTCGTCTTCGCCATCATCGCCGTCAACTTCAGTTTCATACTCGTGCAGATCATGACGAACGCCGCGTACATAATTTCCCAGCCGTTCGTTTCGAAAGCGTTCCACATGCTGGCCAACCCTCCGGTCGATGGAAGCATCATCGATCCTAGCGGGGGCATCGGGCCGTTCTTTATCACGCTCTTGATGGTCATCGCGGTGGCACTGGCCTTCGTGGTCCTCTTCGCTTTCTTCATCGTCCGCATCTTGATGATCTGGTTCCTGGCCGCGCTTTCGCCCTTCGTCTTCCTTTTCATGATCCTGCCGCTGACCCGATCCATAGCCAGCAGCTGGTGGAAGAACGCGGTCAAGTGGATCTTCATGGCTCCGGTAGCGTTCATGCTGCTGTATATCGCCGCCGAGATCATTTCGCACACCAGCACCGATTCCAAAGATATCAACGGTCCCGACTTCCTGTTGGCCGTGGCTTTCTTCATCGCTGCGGCGATTGCCGCCGTGATGATCCCGATCAAGCTCGGCGGCGAAGTGATGAGCGCGGCCCGCAGCGGAGCGCGCAAAGCCCGGCAAAAGGGTTGGGGTGCCACCAAGCGCGGCGGAGGCTTGGCCGGCAAGGCCATCGGGGCGACTTCGGCCGGACAGACGGCCAAGCAGATGCTGAAGCAGCGCGGCGCTCTGAAGGAACGGGCGGCGGGGCGGCGGGCCACGGAAGCGCGGTCCCGGATTGCCGGTACGTTGGGGGACAGCCGGCTCGGCCAGTTCCTGACCGGTGGTGAAAAAGCGGACGTGGCGATCGCTCGCGCCGGCGAGGTCAACGAACAAGCGAACGCCCTGAAGGAGACCGGCTACAACCGAGGCACCTTGGAGCAGATCGCCCTGGGCAATGAGGACAATATGTTGAGCGGTGACGAAGCCCGTTTGGCTGCCAATCCCATCCAGCAGGAAGCGGCGGCGAAGCTCTTGGCCAGCCGCGGCGAAGTCTACGGCATGCAAGAGGGAGGGATCGGCCATCGCATCTTCCAGAAGCATGCCGCGGCCGGTTTGCACACCGCCATGAAGGAGCAAAACCCGGCACTGGGATATGCGGACCATAACGGCAACTGGGATGCGCGCGCGCTTGAGAACATCGAGGGATTCACTGGCGCCCTCGAGCCGGTGGCTTCAAAAAGCATCTACTGGTCGGATATCGATAAGATGGCTAATCATTCGACGAAGCCGGACGAACGCGCAGCCGGTCAGGCTGCCGTGAAGGGCTTGCAGCCCGCCCAAGTCCGGGCCAACCTGGACCGCAGCAACGCACGTACGTACATCTCTAACGATGAGGAGCGCGGAGCCTTCACGAAACTGGTGGCCGCGTCTGGCCGTCCGGAACTCAAGACTGCGATGGAGGAAGCAGAAGCAAAGAACAAACCCCCCAAGAAACCCGGACCGAACTCTGGAGCAGGCGGCCAGCGGACTATCGGCGGCGACCTAGGCTCTTGAACTAATTTCTGTCTCTTCTTGACCCCACCTCTCAATTAGGTCATAATTGAGCGCTTTTTGGGTGTTCGGGGGCGCACGCGAAAAGGACGCAAGGGGCGCCCCTTTTTATGCCGCCGCGCCGCCTGCACCGAACGAGCGAGAACTATACAATGAAATCTTTGCCAAATGAGTAAACGGACGACACTGAAGCGCCTCCTGAAAACCGGACTGGTCGTCCTGGTCCTGACGGCCTCCCTCGCCGCTTCCCTCGCCACCGCGCCGCGGGCGGAAGCGATCAGCGCCGCCGAGGTCAACGGACTGCAGGATCTGGAGGGCGCCCGGGACCTCTTCAAGATCGACGGCAACGACGCTCCCAAGTTCGCTTGGCAGCCGGACCCGCCCCCGAAGAACCCGACCGACGCCAAGGGCAAGGACGTCGCCGTATTCGTCTGTGAGCAGACCGTCTCGAGCTGCAGCTCCGGCACCCCGGGCGCCGTCCGGTTCCGGCTGACCGGCATCGACCATGAGGATCGCGGCACCGGTCTCGACAACTGGGACTTCGTCTTCAAGCCGTACCGCGGCGACACGCCGATCCAGACGCAGCTCCAGATCGTCTACCGCGTGAACACCGACGGCGCGAAGGTCGCGGCGCTGGTCTGGGGCGATCCGGGCGACGAAAGCCTTCCGGAGAACGTCGTCGGGCAGCTGAACGGCTTCAGCAGCACCGCCTTCGCGGAAGACTTCCTGCACAAGCTACAGAACGACGCCGGTCTCCAGTGGGCCAAGAAGCAGGGTATCCAGACCAGCACCAACCAGACCAGCCTGACCGACCGCGCCTCCACCGACCCGTTCTCGATGGCGCTCGAAAAGCTCGCCGAGATCATCACCAGCCTGATCGGCAGCGTATCCTCCGCGGTCGAGTGGGCGATCGACGCCGGCGCCCTGATGAACAACGAGGGGTTGGCCAAGGCCTGGACCGTCGTCCGCGACCTGGTGAACGTCCTGTTCGTCGTGGTCCTGCTGGCGCTGTCGATCATGACGATCATCCGGGTGGAGCCGCAGAAGTACAACGTCCGCCAGTTGCTGCCGCTGCTGGTTTTCTCGGTCCTCGCCGTGAACTTCAGTTTCCTGTTCGCCGGGATCTTGGCGAACACCGCCGCGGTACTCAGCCAGCCGTTCTTGGAGCAGGCGGTCTCATTCATCAAGGAAACCGCCGGCGTCGGTGCCGGCTACGCCGACGGGCTGGTCGACGGTTTCGGCGAGGCCGTGGTGCTGCTGATCGCCTCGATCGTGATCCTGGTCGCGTTGCTGATCCTGCTCTTCTTCCTGGTCGTCCGGATCATCGTGGTCTGGGTCCTGGCGGTGCTTTCGCCCGTAGTGTTCCTCTTCCTGGTCCTGCCGCTGACACGGGGAGAGGCTCGCAACCTGCTCAAGACCTACATCCAGTGGGTCTACATGGCGCCGATCGCGATGCTGCTGCTCTTCACCGGTTCGCTGATGCTGAACTCCGCCCTGCGCGGGACCGACACCGGCGACCCGGGCGGCTCCGCGATCTTGCAGGCGATCTTCTTCGCCGGCATCACCATCGCCGCGGTGATGGTCCCGATCGGGATGGGAGGGCGGATCGCCAAGCTGGCGGGCGGCCAAGGCTCCAAGTGGGGCAAGCGCGGCGGCAAGGGCGGCTTGGGTGCGATCGGCCTGATCCCGACCGGCGGCGGACGAACGGTCGGGCAACGGGTCCGCGAGGGCAAGGCCTTCATGGATCAGCGGAAGAAGAATCTGGAGCAGCGGGCGGGCTTGAGTGCGGCGAACGCCCAACTACAGTTGGCACAAGGACCGCTGGGCTCCACTTTGACCGGAATGGACGACAGCATCCGGACCTCCGTCCAGGACAAGCTGATCGGTGAGAAGGAAAAGGAAATAGCGGCACATGACATAACGTCCAAACGCAAGATGGTACATGCCTGGCAGTACGGCGTCGGCCAAGACGCGAACGGTGCCGCGTATGCACTGGACAACAAGGGCGGAAACGCCGGCTACCTCACCCCGGAAGAAGAGCGCTTGTCCCAGGACCGCATCGTCGCAGGGGCCGCCTACAAATCGATCGCCGCCAACGACCTCTCCGAACGCTACATGCTTGAACAGCCCGGTATCGGCGGCCGGACGCTCGCTTGGACGGGCGCACAGCAGCATCACCGAGGAAACCCGATCATCAGCTCCTACGGGCTGGATGGGAAGCTGAACGTGGGCAGCATGAAGGTCAAGTCACATCATATGGACTCAGATCGGGTGAAAGGTTTGGATACCGACTTCCTGCGGGGTGCCAGTGAAGGAGACCGTCACGCGCTGGCTTCGCTGCGTGAGATTGACGAAGTCCGCCTGGCTAACGCCTCTAATGCCGACCACCGCATGAAGTTCTCGACCGCCGATAAGATGCACGTTATGAACGACATCGTCACGGACAACCTGCTCAGCAATAGCGTCGAACGTAATGAGTTTGAGGCTGGAACGAAGGGTGATGCTGATTTCCAG
>JAUYKS010000021.1 GCA_030699935.1 bacterium
CGACCGCGATCACCAGGATGCTCGGATCACCGAAGTAGTACGACGCGAACCAGCCCAGCGCCATGATCAGCAGCGCGAAGAACAGGAGGTAGAACAAGGACTTCGCCTTGTTACGCGAGACTTGGGTGTAGAGGGTGGCCACTTCTAGAACTTAGCTTTGACCGGCTCCCGCGCCGCGGCCGTCTCGGACTCGTCCAGCTCGAAGAACTCGCGCTGCTTGAAGCCGAGCATGCCGGCGATCAGGTTGGTCGGGAACGTCTCGATCTTCGTGTTGAGGTCGCGGACGTTGGCGTTGTAGAACCGCCGCGCCGCCATGATCTTGTTCTCGGTATCGGCCAGCTCATCCTGCAGCTTCTGGAAGTTCTCGGTCGCGCGGAGCTGAGGATAGTTCTCCGCCACCGCGAACACCGACTTCAGCGCGTCGGTCAGCACGTTCTCGGCCGCGGCCTGCTTGGCCGGCCCCTCCGCCTTGATCGCGTCGGTTCGCGCCTTGGTGACCTTTTGGAACAGCTCGCTCTCGTGCTTGGCGTAGCCCTTCACCGTGTCAATCAGGTTAGGAATCAAATCGTAGCGGCGCTTGGTCTGCACGTCGATGTCCGACCACGCCTCGTCCGTCCGGTTCTTGAGCCGTACCAGGGAGTTATAGATCGCGATGACGGCGACAACGATGACGCCGAGGACGATCAACAGGATTGTCGTGAGATTCATAGTGACCCTAGGTTACTCCGAAGTAGCAGGCTGGTACAGGGCCATTTAGACGATTCCTTACGGGATTTTCAGTTCCTGGCCGACCCGCAGGATGGTGTTCCGCGAGATGCCGTTCGCCTCGGCGATCGCGTCGATCGCCGCGCCGGTCTTCTGGGCGATCTTGCCGAGGTTGTCCCCTGCCTGGACGGTGTACGTGCCGCCGGAGGCCTGTTCGGCGGCTGCCGGCGTGGGAGTCACCTGTTCCTGTTTTTGCTTCGACTGCTTGTCGGTGTCCGGCTTCGGCCCGATGCCCGACGGCAATACGCAGCCCCGGAACGCGATCAGGAGCAGCAGCGCCGAGGCCACCAACAAGCTGATGAACCACTGCCGTTCCGACATGCCCCGCCACGCCCCGACCTTCGGGCCGGCCGGCTCCTTGGCTTGGCGCTTCGGGGGCTCGGATTCCTCCGGCCCGTCGTCTTCGCGGATAACCACCTCCGACTTCGGTTCCGGCTTCCGGCGTTCCGGACGCTTGCCATCCTGGCTGATTCGTACTCGTACCATCAGAAGATTTCGATCATCAGGGGATATTGATAACTTGACCGGGCCTGACTTTGATCAGTCTGCCGTAAGCGCCGTTCACCCTGGAGATTTCCGTCGGCGTCCGGCCGAATTGCTCGGCGATCGATTCAAGTGTATCACCGGGCTTGACCTTATAGGTGTCCAGGCGGGAGCTTTGGGGCTCGCTGGCTGGAGGAGTCGACGCGGGCGCGGCGGTGGAGGCCGACGGTGCCGACGCCAACGGGAACGGCGTGGCGCTTTCTTGCGGAGCGTTATCTCCGCCGACGATGCGTTGACCGACGATCGCGCCGAGCACGATTACCGCCAGGGCCGCCAGGACGGACGGCCATTTGGAAACCTTGCGGCTCCGGGTGCGGGCGGGTGAAGCGGATCGAGCGGCTGGCGCCGGGTGCGGGTGTGCCGCCGCTTTGCGCCGGGCGGCTGCCTGAGCCGCTTTCTGCGCCGCCAAACGGGCTGCCTCCGCGGCGGCCCTCCTTCTGGCTTCCTCCTCGGCCTTCCGGCGGGCAATCCGAGCGGCGTCTTCTTCCCGAAGCCGCTTGGCCAGATCGACGTTCACTTTTGGCCGATCGGCATCCGTGCCGTGGCTCAAGCTATCCGCCCATTCCGGCATGCTTACTCCGGAACCGGCTACCTCATGCAAACCGGCTTCTTCAGAGCCCAGTTTGTCCGACCCCGTTCCGCCGGAGGCGTTCGGTACCGACGGTGGTGGCGGTGGTGCCTGGCGTCCTTCGTCCCGCTGTTGGTCTTCGTCCCCCATGGGGTTAGTCTAGCGCACTACGGTCCGGCTTCCTCGACGCTATCTGATCCCCGAGATTTTCATCAACCCCTGAACTGTGCCGGGAGCAGGACTCGAACCTGCACGCCTTGCGGCCGGAGTTTTTAAGACTCCTGCGTCTGCCAAATTCCGCCATCCCGGCAAATTGTTAACCGTCATACTGAGGCGACGGGCGGAATTGAACCGCCGTACGGGGTTTTGCAGACCCCTGCCTAACCACTCGGCCACGTCGCCATAGCCGTATTGTACCGTCGCGCGGCCGGATGTCCCTATCCCGCCGTTCCGTCATTAGTTTCGTTGAGCGGGTGATCGGATTCGAACCGACGACCTTCTCCATGGCAAGGAGACGCTCTAGCCAACTGAGCTACACCCGCAACGAAATCCAGTATAGCAACTTTCCGGTCCTACCTGGATTGTGCCGGGACCCAGATTCGAACTGGGGACGCCTGCCTCTTCAGGGCAGCGCTCTACCACTGAGCTATCCCGGCGCGGACGGGCGCCTTGCGGCACGTCCACGCTCAATCATACCGGATGGCCTACGCTGTGGGCACTGAGGGGCTCGAACCCCCGACCTCCTCGGTGTAAACGAGGCGCTCTAGCCAACTGAGCTAAGTGCCCGGGCCTTCATTCTATTACGGACGATGTGCCGAGGAGAGGACTCGAACCTCCACGAGCGCAATGCTCACAGGCCCCTCAAGCCTGCGCGTCTACCAGTTCCGCCACCTCGGCCCGCTCTTCAGTCTACCGAGCGCTCTCCGGCTCAGCAATTTTCAGTGTTCCCGGGCTTCTGGGACATATTCCGCCAGGAGCTCGTTCGCCTCTTCACGAACCTGCTCCGGGGCTTCGGCCAGTTCGATGCGCGTCGGCTCCGGAGCCCGGAAGAACGGATCCAGCGCGATACGGTCAACGACCGGTTCGTCCAAGCTATTGAGTCCGACCCGGTATTCCATCGTGGCACCCTGGCCGTGGATCGTATGCGTCCGCTGGCGTTCGCCCACGTATTCCCTGCCGACCCACTCCGCCGGATCCTTGTCAGCCCAAAACGGGTCAGGCAGGTCGGGAGACGCCTCGTTATCTATTGGATTGCCGAATTGGTGACGCTCAGACATGGTGGGATATCGTACCTCAACTGAGCGGTTTTTTCAATGTGCCGGAGAAAGGAGTCGAACCTTCACGGGGTTGCCCCCACACGGCCCTGAACCGTGCGCGTCTGCCAATTCCGCCACTCCGGCGCGGATGCGCGATCGCGCGGGCAATCCGCGCAATTCACGTATCAATTATACAAACAGGATACCGAACGCCACCCCTACGAAGATGAGGGCGGCGGCGATCGTCAGGTAGTGCAGGATCTTTTCCGCACCGCGGCGCTGGTAGTTCACGGAGCTGTCCGCCCCGCCGAAGGTCGACGAGAGCGCCACGCCGCGGTTCTGGAGCAGGATCAGCGTTATCAGCCAGACCGCGTCGATCGCCAGGATGACCTGGAGCGTCGTCCTCATCGCGCGGCCTTGCTCATCGCCGGGCCCCTTCCCGGATCCCCTTGCGTGCCTTGGCAAGGTGATCGCGGGTGACGTCTTTGAGCAGCGCGTGCAGGACGAGGTTGATCACGCCGATCACGACCGCGGCGCCGACCGTGTGCCAGAAGCCGACCGTCTCAAAGCCCGGCACGACCACGCCGGTCAGCCAAAGCATGAAGGCGTTCACCACGAAGATGAACAGGCCGAAGGTCAGCACGATCGCCGGGAGGCTCAGGACGGTGATCACCGGACGGATCAGTACGTTGATGATGCCGAACGCCAGGGCCGCGAAGATCAGCGTGATGAAGCTGTCGCCGTATTCGATCAAGCCGAGGGCTGACGCCACGAAGATGCCAAGCAGGTTGGCGGCAAATCCGTATGCGATGCGGGTCCAGTCCATGACGTGCGTACTTTAGCAGTTCAAATCGTTGAACGCAGCCCGCGCCGCCCTGACGAATCCGGCGACCCTGCCCGGATCATGGGTACCGTCGCTGAGCTTGATGCCTGATTCCACGTCGACGCCGTCGGGCCGGACGGTCGCGATCGCCTCGGTGACGTTTTCGGCGGTCAGCCCGCCGGCCAGGATTACCGGTTTCCCGATCGCGTGAATCGCGTTGACGATATCCCGGCTGATACTCCAGTCGTGCGTATGGCCCGTACCGCCCGGTTCCTCGCCGACCGAATCGAGATGGATGATATCCGCATGCTCGGCGAATGCCACGGCCCGTTCGACCGCCGACCGGTCTGCCACGTGGACCACTTGGGCGACCAGAGGAACGACTCCCGTCCGGACGACGTCCGCCAGAACATCGGGGTCCTCCGTTTCTCCGAGCTGGAGCCGGTCGGGACGCACGGTCTTGGCGAGTTCGACGATTTGCCCGGGTTCGGTGAAGCGTGGAATCAGTACCGTCGACACTTCATCCGGAACCGCCTTCGCCAGTCGCACTGCACGTTCAACGCTGACCGAATGCCGGGTCCGGCTTTTCGGTGGACAGATGATGCCGATCGCGTCGGCTCCGGACTCGACCGCTATCCGCACATCATCTTCCGTGGTCGTCCCGCAGATTTTGACTTCGCCGCGGATCGGTGGGGTGGTGCTCACAAATGCTCCTTCACCGCCCGGCCGGCCGCTTTGCCGACGACTTCTTGCACGGCCGGCAGGTCCGCCTCGCGGACACCCTGCACCGAACCGAAGTGCCGGATCAGCAGCTTCTTCTTGGCCGGGCCGACGCCGGGGACCGCGTCGAGCACGGATCCTTGCAAGGCCTTGCGGGCGGTCTTGCGACCGTAAGTAATCGCGAAACGGTGTGCCTCGTCGCGGAGTTGCTGGAGCAAGAGCGAGCCCGGCGCGTCTTTCGGGAGCGTTATCGGGACGGATCGCTTCCCGTCCCAGCGGTAGACCTCCTCGAACCGCTTGGCTAATCCAATCAACGGGACGTCCGAAAGCCCGAGTTCCTCCAGGATGCCGGCCGCGGCCGAGACCTGTCCTTTTCCGCCGTCGATGACGACGAGGTCAGGCAATACGCCGAACGACTCGTCGTCCGATTTCCGGTCGGTGGCCGGCACGGCGACACGCTGCACCCGCTTGAACCGCCGGCTGAGCATCTCGCGCATCGCCGCGAAGTCGTCGACCCCGCGGACCGTAGCGATCCGGAACCGGCGGTAATGTGCCGGCGACGGTGCGCCGTCCCGCATCACCACCATCGAGCCGACCGTGGCGGTGCCGCCGAGGGTCGAGACGTCGTAGCATTCGATCCGAGCCGGCGGCGCGGCCATGCCGAGTGCTTGCGCCAGGCCGGCCATTCCCTGTTCCTGTCGGGCCGCTTCCGAACTCCAGCGGGTCTGCAACCGAACCAGGTATTCGCGCGCGTTCTCCTCCGCCAATTCCAAGAGCTGCCGGCGGTTACCACGCGCCGGGGCGCTGACCGAGATCTTCCGTCCGCAGCGCTCGGAAAGGTACCGCGAGACGGTATCGGCGCCCGGGACCTTCAGAGGCACCAGGACTTCGTCCGGCAGGTTCGTCGCCGCCTTGTAGTACTGGCCGAGGAAACCGTCCAGCAGCTCCGCTTCGGTGCTGTCGCCGGCGCCGCGGGAAAGGTCGAAGCTGAAGTCCTTCCGCGCGACCACGCGGCCTTGTCGGACGGTCAGCAGGACGGCCACGGCGTGGCGACCCTCGTGCGCCAGCCCGATCACGTCGCGGTTGGCGAGTTTGGGATCCACCGCTTGCTGGCGGGCCAGCAGCGATTCCAAGCTTTCCAACCGGTCCCGCAACGCGGCGGCCTTTTCGAACGCGTGCCGCTTGGACGCGGACCGCATCTCCGCGCGGAGCCGCTCCTGCACGTCGTCGGTCTTGCCGTCGAGCGCCCGCATCAATGCTTCGATATTCGCGCGGTATCCTTCCTCCGAAATCTTGCCGTACTGCGGCGAGGGGCACAGGCCGAGGTGATGGTACAGGCAAGGCCGCCGGCGCGACGGGTCGTCGCACGGGTCGTTCGGCAGGCAATACGGGAAGATCTTGCGCAAGGTCTTCAGCGTCGAACGGACCGCCCGGCCGTCCGTATACGGTCCGAAGTAGCGGGCCCGCTTGTCCGCGACGCGTCGGGCCGTCGTCACGCGGGGATACGGTTCTCCGGTCGTCACCTTGATGAACACGTAATGCTTGTCGTCGCGCAGCCGGACGTTGTACGGCGGGCGGTGCTGCTTGATGAAGTTCGACTCCAGCAGCAGCGCCTCGACCTCGTTATTGGTGACCACGGTGTCGATCTGACGGATCTTCGGGACGAATACCCGGATCTTGGGGTCGGCCTCCGCGCGTTTCGAAAAATAGCTCCGGACGCGGGTCCGCAGCCGCTTCGCCTTGCCGACATAAAGGATCTTCCCGGCTTCGTCCTTGAACAGGTAGACGCCCGGCTTGGCCGGCAGCGTCGCGACCTGGTGCGATATGTCCCGATGACGATGCATCAGGCCAATTGTACCGGTCACGGCCGCCGCGGTAATCAGGAAATTTGGGACAAATGGAAAAGGGGTCGCGGCGCGCGTAAAGCAAAGTGCGCGTCGCAACCCCGAATTCCCCTTTCAAATGTCTACTTATCCGTTTTTTGGATTTTGTCTGTTTTGGGACTTGCCTGTTCAGCCGGAAACGGCCAGACGTCCCTGTTCCGCTTTGACCTCCTCCGGAGTAATATCCATCTCCCGGAAGATCTCTTTGCGGATGCCTTCGGTTTCCCGAATTTTCTTTGGAACCAAACCCCTCTTGTCCGCCAGCTTGGCAACGATGGTAGTCGCTTTGCGGCTGCCGAAGTAGAGATAGCTTGAGCCCTTGAGACCGGTCCGTTCGACCGATTTCCTGAGGCCGGATTCATCAAGGAACTCCTCGCGAAACTCATCGTTCCCGTTAACCGGGGGAGAGACGTACAAATGCCACTCCAGTAGATCCGCTATGAGTTTCCGTTGCTCGGCCGTCAGTTCGGACCAGTATTCCTTGATCTCGTCCGTCTGGTCCGCGATGAACTCGCCGCCCTCATCGAGCGCGACGACCGGTTGTTCCTCCGTCTCGGCTTCTTCGCCGGATGCCGGTTTTTCCGGCTCCGGGGAAAACAACCTGACTACGGTGACCATGATGAACAGTCCCGCTAGCAGCAAGAGCATTCCTCCGAAGAGGCATTGCTCGAACTTGCCGCCCCCGAGCGTCTCGAAGTTCATCCCCGAGTCATTCGGAAGCAACAGCCACATGGCGTTGAATGCCGCCACGCCGATCGTGCCGGCAACAGCCGCATGCCACTTTCCGGCGATCAACAGGATGACCACCAGGACAAGCACCAACGTGAACAAGTAGGTCAGAATCAAGCTGACTGACCCCGAGTCGAATCCCGCGACGTTGATTACAACCACCTCCAGGAAACCGACTCCTGCGGCCAGGATCAATCCGATCCAATCCTCCCGAAAGAGGTAGGCCGCACAGGTCGCGATCAGGACCGGTCCGAGCGAGCCGACGAAGAAGCCGGCATCGATATCTTGGTCCAAACCACCACCGGCACGCTGCGAAACGTAACCGACGATGCCGGCCAACCCCAACAGGGTCAACGGCATGGCCGCGGGGGCGTAAAACCTAGCCAACGTCAGGCTTACCGCGGAGACGGCCAGCAGCAATACGAACTCACCCTTCAGGACGAGTACGAATGCCACCAACACCATCGCGCAATAGCCGAATATCACGAGATATCTACGCATACCACTGCCCAGACCGGACAGGATGGCCCCTCGTCCGGCGCTGGACTCTCCGATCTTGTCGATGACAAACCGGAGGCTGTCCCTCGTGCTGGCACCATCTCCGGTCTTCTTGCCGAAGACGGACTTCAGGAACTGACGATTAAGCATGCGCGTCATCACGCATCTCCTTTGTGTCGAGTTGTTATGCAAGGCGATCGCCTTACACGCGTTCTTTCGTCTGCATACCTCAGATGACCGAAGTCAGCTCAGATATGCATGCGGCCTTCCGATACGCAGAAAGCGCTAAATCATAGGCTTTTTAGCCTCTCCCGTCAAGCACGAAAGACTTCAGTGTATCTGTCAGCCGCCTCGGCGCGCAAGACGTCCTGGCGCCGTCAGTTACGCCGTGACCGGATGGCTGGTGTACTTCTTCGGCGGCGCCTTCTTGGACCGCTTGAGCTCCCCGACCAGATACGTGCCGGTGTAGGACCGCTTGGTCTTGGCGACCGCTTCGGGAGTCCCCTCCGCGACGACCTGCCCGCCGGCCCCGCCGCCGTCCGGGCCGAGGTCGATGATGTGGTCGGCCGTCTTGATCACGTCGAGGTTGTGCTCGATCACCAGGACGGTGTTGCCCATGTCCACCAGCCGGTCGAGCACCGCCAGCAGGCGCTTGATGTCTTCGAAGTGCAGGCCCGTGGTCGGCTCGTCGAGGATGTAGAGCGTCTGGCCGGTCGCCCGCCGCGACAGTTCCGTCGCCAGCTTGATCCGCTGGGCCTCACCGCCAGACAGCGTGGTGGCCGGTTGGCCGAGCCGCATGTAGCCGAGCCCGACGTCGTGCAGCGTGCCGAGCTTCTGCTTGATCACCGGGATGTGCTCGAAGAATTTGAGTGCCTTCTCGATCGTCATCTCCAGCACGTCGGCGATCGTCTTGCCCTTGTAGTGGATTTCCAGCGCTTCCTTGTTGTACCGCTTGCCGTGGCACTCCTCGCACGGCACGTAGACGTCCGGCAGGAAGTGCATCTCGATCTTGATCACGCCGTCGCCGCGGCAGTGCTCGCAGCGTCCGCCCTTCACGTTGAAGCTGAAGCGACCGGCGGAGTAGCCGCGCATCTTCGCCTCGTTGGTCGCGGCGAACAGGTCGCGGATGTTGGTGAAGACGCCGGTGTACGTCGCCGGGTTGGACCGCGGCGTCCGTCCGATCGGCGATTGGTCGATGGTGATCACCTTGTTCAGGTGTTCCAGTCCCTCGATCGATTCGTGCGCTCCGG
Source organism: bacterium (assembly GCA_030699935.1). GTDB lineage: Bacteria > Patescibacteriota > SICC01 > SICC01 > SICC01 > JALYJZ01. The sequence goes on from JAUYKS010000021.1 coordinate 9,036, forward strand.
GTTGTTCCTGGGCGCGATGGAAATGTTGCGCCAGCTTCTTCGAGAGGATCTGATCGACCAGCGAACTCTTGCCGGAACCGGACACGCCGGTCACCGTCACGAATTTGCCGAGCGGGAACTCGACGGTCAGGTCGCGAAGGTTATTTTCTTTCGCGCCGACCACGCGGATCGCGTGGCCGTTTCCCTCGCGGCGCTTGGCGGGAATCAGGATGTCGTCCTCGCCACGGAGATAACGTCCGGTGATCGATCGCTTGGACTCCCGGACTTTCTTCGGCGTTCCCTGTGCGACGATCTTGCCTCCGTGTTCGCCGGCACCGGGCCCGATGTCGACTAGCCAGTCGGCGGATTCCATCGTCTCGCGGTCGTGTTCGACCACAATCACGGTGTTGCCAAGATCGCGGAGCGTCTTGAGGGTGCCGATCAGCTTGGCGTTATCCCGCTGATGCAGCCCGATGCTCGGCTCGTCGAGGATGTACAGGACGCCCATCAGCGCCGAGCCGATCTGGGTGGCCAGCCGGATCCGCTGGGCCTCGCCGCCGGACAGCGTATTGGCGGCCCGCGACAACGTCAGGTAACTGAGCCCGACGTTCTCCAGGAACTTCAGCCGCTCGCGGAGTTCCTTGCAGATCTGCTTGGCGATCTGTTTCTGCTTGTCGGTCAGCTGGAGCGTCGCGAAGAACTGCTGCGCCTCGTCGACCGGCATCTCCGAGACGTCCACGATCGATTTGTCGCCGATGGTGACGCCGAGGATCTCCGGTCGCAGCCGTTTGCCCTGGCACATCGGACACGGCTTCAACGTCATGTACTTCTCGATCTCCTTCCGGACGTAATCCGATTCCGTCTCGCGGTGGCGGCGCTCCAGGTTCGGGGACACGCCTTCGTACACCGTCTTGAAGGTCCGGCTGCCCTGCCGGACGGTAATCTCGCCCTCGATGCCGTGGAAGATCGCCTTGATTACGGCCGGCGGCAGCGCCCCGACCGGCTTGTCGACCGAGAAGTCGAGCGCTTCGGCCAAGCCTTCGAGCAGGCGCGAGTACCAGGTCATCCGTGAGGTCGTCCGGCTCCACGGCCGGATGGCGCCTTCGGCCAGGGTCAGGCGCGGATTGGGAATGCATTTCTTGGGGTCGACTTCGAGCCGCGAACCGAGTCCCGTGCAGCGCGGGCAGGCACCGTGCGGGCTGTTGAACGAGAACGACCGCGGTTCCAGTGGCGGGAGCGACGGGTGGCCGTTCGGACAAGCGTAGTCCTCGGAGAAGCGCCAGCGGGTCGGTTTCTTCTTGGCGCCTTCTACGGTCTCTATGAACATCGTCCCTTCGCCGACGCCGAGCGCCGTCTGGACGGAGTCGAACAGGCGGTTCCCGAGGTCCGGCTTGATGATCAGACGGTCGACGACCGCTTCGATCGTGTGTTTACGCTTCTTGTCGAGCTTCGGGATGTCGTCGCTCAGCTCGCGGACCGTGCCGTCGACCCGGACGCGGGAGAAGCCTCCCTTCTGGAGCTTCTCGAAGACCTTCTCGTGCTCGCCTTTGCGATCGATCACCACCGGACCGAGCAGCATCACCTTGGTACCGGCCGGAAGCTTCCGGATCTGGTCCGCGACTTCGGTCGGGGTCTGGCGGCGCACCTCGGCGCCGCAGATCGGGCAGTGCGGGGTGCCGACCCGCGAGAAGAGCAGCCGGAGATAGTCATAGACCTCGGTGACGGTACCGACGGTCGAACGCGGGTTACGTGACGCCGACTTCTGGTCGATCGAGATCGCGGGACTCAGTCCGTCGATCTGGTCGACGTCCGGCTTCTCCATCAGGCCGAGAAACTGCCGCGCGTACGCGGAGAGCGATTCGACGTAACGGCGCTGCCCTTCGGCGTAAATCGTGTCGAACGCCAGCGAGCTTTTGCCCGATCCGGACAAGCCGGTGAACACCACGAGCTTGTCACGAGGAATCTCCAGATCGATATTCTGGAGGTTGTGCTCACGCGCGCCACGGACGGTGAGTTTCTGCATCTAGTTAGTCAAAAATGAGTCAATCACAGATTGACCCAGTATATCGGCGGGGACCGGTCTCGGTCAAGGCTACGCGGCCGGATCGGGATGTTGCGTGCCTAGGCGGGGCGAGTAGTATTAATCCTGGTATTGATTGCACCACATGAAGGACATCAACGAAAACATCACGGATTTCGACTCGCGTTCGACCGGATCGGTAAAACTCCTGTTGCTACCGGTCGCCATCTCCACGCTTCTGCTCGCGGCCCTGTTAATCACCTAGCCATGCCGGGTGAGTTCTGGAGAAGCGGCGACGCCACCCCCGTCACCCGTCGGGTCGTCTTCGGGTTCTCCGGCAAGCGCGGCGAACTGAATGTGTCCGTCACGCCGGGTCGGCCGATTCCCGACCTGGCGAACGTCAGCGAACGGATGATGCTGGAGGCCACCGTGCCGGCGGCCCAGGCCCAGCCCGGCCAGACCGTCTACCCGCAGTTCGTGTTTGCCACCGTCGAGAAAGGCGAGGCTGAGCCGGTCGTATACGGACCCGGCCACCGCGCGATCGGCGTGCTGCGACTGCCGGCCGAGCCGGGCAAGGAAGACACGCTCGACTACGCGGAGAAGCTGGCCCAGGCGAAGGAGGCGTTGCCCCCGGCGCCGGCCCGTGCGGGAGACGGCGCGATCGGTTTCCTGGTCCGCACAGACGTGCTGCACTTCTATCCCCTGGTCGGCTTGCCGCCAGCCGAACACGAGCACTTCCAAGAAGGCACCGGTTCGACCGACGACCTCATTCAGGCGTTGCCGTTTCAGAGCTAGCGACAAGCACTTCGTCGACCTGTGCCATCATTCGAAAATCACCGACTCGCAAGTGAGTGGGTGGATTCTTTGGCCATAAGGAAACACTAACCGGCATCTCGTCAGATAAAGAGACCCTTTCTATATGCAGGTGAAACGGCCGGTGCGATTTAAAGATAGTTTCCAATTCGTCGGTCAAGCCCTCTATGCCTATTGCCGATAGGTTTAATTGACGCCTGAAATAAATCCCTGGCCCTGGCCGGCCGACCCTGCCCGTAATTGACCAATCAGGAAAATGTTCCAGTAGTCTCGCTCTCATATCGTCAGAAACAGGACAATCGTCCGGAATTTCCCGAAGGGATTCCCTGATCGTCTCCTCGACTTGATCGCAACTAGCCATAGGCTGACAACAATACTTTTAATCTTATCGCAGGGCAACTACTTCGCCGCGCCGGTGTGCTTCGACTTCTTCTTGAGTTCCGCGATCCGGTCCCGCAGCGCCGCGGCTTTCTCGAACTCCAGGTTCTCCGCCGCCATTTCCATCTGGACCTTGAGGTCGTGCAGGTAGCGCTGCATCTGTTCCGGCGGGAGGTCGACGTGCTTTTGCGCGTCCTCGAGGATCTCCGCGATCTCGTGCTCCTCGACCTGTTCTTCCGATCGGATCGCCTTGGCGATCTTCTTCTTGATGCCGGTCGGCGTGATGCCGTGTTTCTTGTTGTACGCCTCCTGCTTCTGGCGCCGCCGGTCCGTCTCCGCGATCGCCCGTTTCATCGAGTCGGTAATCTTATCGGCGTACATGATCACGCGGCCGTCGACATGCCGCGCGGCGCGGCCCATCGTCTGGATCAGCGAGGTGTCGCTGCGCAGGAAGCCTTCCTTGTCCGCGTCCAGGATCGCGACCAGCGAGACTTCTGGCAGGTCGAGACCCTCGCGGAGCAGGTTGATCCCGACCACCACGTCGTATTCGCCGGCGCGCAGCGAGCGCAGGATGTCCGTCCGCTCGAACGTCTCGATGTCGGCGTGCAGGTGGGTCACCTTCACCTCGGCCTCGCGGAGATACTCCGAGAGGTCTTCGGTCATCTTCTTGGTCAGCGTCGTCACCAGCACGCGCTGGCCGTCCTTGACGGTCCGCTTGATCTCGGCGAGCAAATCGTCGACCTGATGCTCAGTCGGGCGTACTTCCACCGGCGGGTCGAGCAACCCGGTCGGCCGGACCACCTGCTCCGCCACGACCTTCGACCGCGACAGCTCGTATTCCTTCGGGGTCGCGGAAACGTAGACCGCTTGGTTCACTAGCCGCTCGAACTCACTGAAGCGCAGCGGCCGGTTGTCCATTGCGCTGGGCAGCCGGAACCCGAAATCCACCAGTGTCCCTTTCCGTGACCGGTCGCCTTCGTACATCGCGCCGACCTGCGGGATCGTCATGTGCGACTCGTCGACGAACATCAGGTAGTCGTCCGGAAAGTAGTCGAGCAGGCAGCTCGGGCGCTCGCCGGGTTTCCGCCCAGCCAGGTAGCGCGAGTAGTTCTCGATGCCGGAGCAGAAGCCGGTTTCGCGGATCATCTCGAGGTCGTAGTTGGTCCGGCTCTTGAGCCTCTCCGCCTCCACGACCTTGCCGGCATCGGCTAATTCCTTCAAACGAATCTCCAAGTCACGCTCAATCTGTTTGGTCGCGTTCGGCAGCTTTTCCGGGGTCGTCACCCAGTGGCTGGCCGGGAAGACGTGCAGCTCGTCCTTCTCGTCGAGCAGCTCGCCGGTCAGGTAGTCGATCGCCGTGATCTTCTCGACTTCGTCTCCGAAGAAGTCGAGCTTGTACGCGAAATCCTCGTAAGCCGGAAAAATCTCGACGACGTCGCCTTTCACGCGGAACCGGCCGCGCCGGAAGTCGACCTCGTTGCGCTCGTACTGCAGGTCGATCAGCTGGCGCAGCAGTTTGTCGCGATCTCGAGGCTCGCCTTTCTTAAGTGTGATGTGGACGTTCTCGTAATCGGTCGGCGAACCGAGCCCGTAGATGCACGAGACCGAGGCTACGATCAGGGCGTCCGGCCGCGTGAGCAGGCTCATCGTGGCGGCGTGGCGCAGCTTGTCGATTTCCTCGTTGATGTCCGCGTCCTTCTCGATGTAGGTGTCGGACTGCGGGACGTATGCCTCCGGCTGGTAATAGTCGTAATAACTGACGAAGTACTGGACCGCGTTCTCCGGGAAGAAGTCGCGAAACTCGGCGGCCAGCTGCGCGGCCAGCGTCTTGTTGTGCGCCAGTACCAGCGTCGGCTTCTGGACCGCCTCGACGACGTTCGCCATCGTGAACGTCTTGCCGGAGCCGGTCACACCGAGCAACGTCTGGTCGCGGTGGCCGGCCCGCAACCCGCCGATCAATTGCTCGATCGCTTGCGGTTGGTCTCCGGCAGGTTTGAAATCAGAGTGTAAGTTGAATCTCGGCATGCGTTGATATAGTCTAACTCGTTAATTATGCAACGTCCCACACCTGAGCCCAGTCAGTTCGACCGCGAACCCGAAGTGCCGGGACGCAGTGACGTCAGGGAGGTGCTTGAAAATCCGGGTTTGGGAATGCTGTTGCCGGAAGCGCGGGCCGATGCGCGTGCGCAAGAGGCGTTCTTCGATACCTATGCGTGGATGATGGAAAATACGGACTGCCCGCCGATCGATCCCGACCACATGCTGGCCGTCTGGCAGCACTTGGAAAAGAACGAATCCTGGAAATTCAGCCGTAAGCAGCTCGGAAGGTCGGACCCCAGGAAAAAGTCACTGCTAAAATCAATCGGGCGTCCCTTCCGGGACGTTCCCACCGCCATGCTCTTGGCTTTGGAAGAAGTCGAGACCAGGGCATCAGCCCCGGCCGATTCTCAGACGGTCGAGAGGTTCCGACGCTTGGCTCCGATCGAGGAACAGATATGGCTACTGGATGAGATCGTGGAGCCGGCCGCTTTCACGCGCGATCACACGGCCGCCATCCTTGAGCACGTAGGAGCCCCTTGGTATGAGCAACCTTGTGTACCGTTTACGATAGAACGGGCAACCGCCGCTGAACCGGAAGGTGTCATGCAATTCACTCTGGCTGAAGACCTGAGTCGCCATTGCCTCAACCGGCACCGGCCGCTCGCCAACCTTAGGGTCGAGATGGGTGAACTGAACGGAAACGGCGACCGCGGCACCCGGATCCGGCTTTCGGCGGCCGTTCAACCCGGGGAATCGACGGAATCCCTCGACGTCGCGATGGCCGCCTTACGGGTCGAGCGGCATTTGGTAAATTGCGGCCTGGTCGCCTGACGAATCGACTGACTAATATTCGGACTCAGCCGAGGTCGGGACGGCGGATCTTCGTGACCTTGCCGGATTGTTCCTTGCGCCACTTCTCGATGTCCGCGTGATGACCGGTCAGCAGCACGTCGGGGACTTTCAATTCCCGTTTGGTTTGCGGATCTTTGAAAATTTCGGGTCGCGTATAGTGCGGGTACTCGAGGCCACCGTTCAGCGCTTCCGAAAACGTCTCCTCTTTCCCTGAACGCTCGTCACCGAGCACGCCCGGGACGTGCCGCACCAAGGCATCGATCACCATCAACGCCGGTAACTCCCCGCCGGTCAGGACGTAATCGCCGATCGAGAGTTCCTCGTCGATGTGGCGTTCGCGGACCCGGTTGTCGATTCCTTCGTAGTGACCCGCCAGCAGGATCAGGTGCTTGTGCTTGGCGAGGCGCTCCGCGTCGGGCTGCTCGAACCGCTTGCCCTGCGGCGTCAAGTAAATCCGGTGCATGCCAGGACTTTGCAGCTCAGTGAACGCTTTGAACAACGGTTCCGGCCGCATCACCATGCCGGCGCCGCCGCCGTAAGGAATCCCGTCGACGGTCCGTCGTTTGCCGATTCCCCACTTGCGGAGGTCGTGCACGTTGAAATCTACCGCGCCGGATTCGGCGGCCTTGCGCATCATGCTTTGCCCGAGCGGTCCCGTGAAGTACTTCGGAAACAGCGTAATGATGTCGATCTTCATGTCTTTATCGTACTGAAAAAGAAGCTGGCCCGCGGAACTTGAAATGGCAGAAGGAGGTGGCAGGGGAGCCGGGTCTCTTTCAGTCCATTTCGTCGTTCCGCGGGCCGTGTGACATGGTCTTATTTTTGAAGCCGGCAGACCAGTCATTTGACGGAGCGGCCCTACCTTTTCGCCCTGCAGGCCGCTTTCGTGAACGCTGCTGCGATATCGCTTTGTTGTGCGAGTCGCGCGGCGTGGCACCGATCGCCTTAGGATCGGTACACGGGGGTGCTACTTTCGTAGCGAAGCGCCCGACCAGACTTGAACTGGCAACCCCTGCTGAAAAGGCAGGTGCTCTTCCAATTGAGCTACGGACGCGCGTACGTGACGCTGGCTGGGCTCAAAAAGCGCACCCAGCGTCACACAAACGGAAATTACGATTTCAAAGGACAGCCCGAAGACCATAACAAGTGAAAAAACCGCTGTCAAGCGGTTTTTTCTTGATTGCTGGATCTTTACAGTTCGTCGAGCGGCGACTTCTCGCCCAGGGCTTCCTTGTGCTCCGGCGCGTCGTCGTCCGCCGCATCGGTAGGCTGGCCGGTGGCGTCGTCGACGTCGGAGTCCATCGCTTCCTCGTCGCCGGGCTGATCGGCCGTCGTCTGCTGCTGCTCGGCGGCGGCTTCCGCCTCGCTGCGATCCTGCACCGGGACATGATCGCTCGCCTCGTCCGTTCCCGCCGCGGAGGCATCGGTCACGTCGGCAGCCGCCGGGTCTGACCCTTCCTTAGTACCCTTGCCGCCGTTGCCGCCCTCCGGCTCGATGATCTTCATGTTCACGCGGGCGTCGTGCTTGGCACCGACTACCTTGAGCAGCGAACGAATCGCCTTGGCCGTCTGGCCCGACTTGCCGATCACCTTGCCCATGTCCTCGGGGTGTACGGTGACGGTGAGCAGCACGCCCATCTCGTCGACGGTACGGTCCACCTGCACGTCGTCCGGCCGGTCGACGATGGTCTTCAATACGAAATTAACGAATTGCTGGTCTTGTTCTTCGCTCATCAGGAGTCTCCTTTTTCGTTATCCTTGGATTCTTTCTTGGGTTCGGGCTTGGACTCGGACTTGGCTTCGGGCTTCTTGTCAGCTTCCGCCTTTTTCTCGGGCTGTTCGGCGGGCTTGTCGTCGGACTTGGCTGCTTCGGCTTCTTTGGCTTCGGGCTTTTCCTCCGTTTTGTCGTCAGCGGCATCGGCTTTGCCTGCGGCATTGTCGGTCGCCGGTTTCGCTGCGGGCTTGTCAGCCGACTCGGCCTCCGCCTTGATGTCCTTCTTCTTCTTGCGCGTCGGGCGTCGGTGCTCATCCTTGAGCTTGTCACGCTTCAGAACGCCGGCTTTCTCCAGCAGCATCCCGGCAGTCTCGCTCGGCTCGGCGCCGTTGGCGAGCCGGGCCTTGGCCCGCTCCTCGTCGATCTTGAGTTCCTTCGTCCGCGGGTCGAAATGCCCGAGCACCTCCAAGTAACGACCCTTAACGGCCGCGCTTTTCTCCGCGACGACGACGCGGTAGTGGGGGCGCTTCGTTCGTCCGGTTCGGGATAATCTGATAACCAACAAGTTCTGTGTCTCCTGTGTACGGATATTAGCTTACGTGAGCTACGCTTCGGTATCAAGAAGCGGCTTCAAATCTTGCCAAAGTCGCTCGAATTTCGTAAATCCTGATTCTGTATTAATGTGACCGCCACCATGTATTTTTGTAACCTCGACATCCTTACCTAAACCATTCGCAATGACGTCGGCATGATGCATTGGAACATATGGATCATCAGTCCCGTGATATACGAAAAATGCTTTACTTGCCGCTGAAATTTTGTCCCATCGAAACTGTTCTTCGTAGAATGTTTGGTTCAGCTTATTAAATTTTTTAGTTTCTTCTTTTTCTTCAAGGGGACCAACCAAACCAGAAACCAAGAAGACTGCCTCCCGTGGTCCATTGAGATTTATCTCCAAGAGACGGAGTGCGAACGTAGCTCCAATACTGTGCCCAATAATAATGCTTGGATGACCATCCGCGAGCTGTCTTGTCCTTTGATAGACCTTTAACCAATCTTCCAAGCTTTG
>JAUYKS010000023.1 GCA_030699935.1 bacterium
CCTTGCGAGGTGGCGTAGCGGTAGCCGTTCAGGATGATGAACAGCACGGCGACCGAGGAGCCGAAGACCAGCAATGCGTCGGCGATTGCCGGGATGATCGTCTGGGCGTCGCGCGGCGCCCCCTGGAGCGCGCCGACGATACCCGGCGCGTCGTTCACCCGCAGGTTTTCGTTGGATTGGAGGATTCCCTGTAGCAGCAACACGATCGCGAACGAGCTGACGGACAGGATGAATCCGGTGACCGCCCAGGTCAGGCCCTGCTTGGCCTTCTCGACCTTCTCCGGGTTGCCGGCGGAGAGTATGTACTGGTATCCGCTGATGACCACGAAGATGACCGCGACGGCTCCGGCAAACATCAAGCCGAACTGGATGATGTTGACCAATATCGCGACGAGGTCGCCCAGGTCGGTGGCTCGGGGATTTTCCGGAATCTGGAAGAATCCCAAGGCGAGCATGCTCATTTGATCCCCAATCCGGACGTGAATCCGAGCGCTTGCGAGACGAGGACGATCAACGCCACCGAAGCGATGGAAATGATGAAACCGTAGACGGCGTAGAGCAGGCTCTTCTTCGCCTTCTCGACCAGCTCCTGGTTGCCCTGCGCCACGATGTAGCGGTAACCGGAAATGATCAGGTACAGGGTCGCCACCGTCGGAAGGAAGATGATCAGCCATTTGAAGATCGCGGCGACCGGCTCGCCGATGTCACCGAAACCGGTTTGGGAGTGGATCTGCTTCGGGTTCTTGTCGGGGTTTACCTGCGCTAACGCTCCGGCCGGTGTGGTCAGCAGGAACAGGAAGATCATTCTGGCCGTCCGTCCGCGCATGGTCATCCTCCCGGTTTAGTGAAATCGATGTCGCCGCAGCCCGCTTCACCCGGCGTGCACGGGTTCTCGACCGTCCGCGGGTTGATCGTGTTGAGGATCAGCGCGGCCAGGATCAGCAGCGACAACCCGATCAGCGCCTTCTCGACGACGTCCTTGGCGTTGGAGATCTTTTCCGGGTCGCCGTAGCTGCCCATGTAGGAGTAGCCGGCATAGATCAGCGAGATTACCGCCAGCAACCCGCCGATGAACGCGAACCAGACGTAGACCGCGTTGACGTATTGGATGACGGACGTCTTCTTGACCTCCGTGCCGGTGATCGGGTCGACGTTATTACCTTCGGTGTTCTGTCCGGTGTTTCCTCCCGATTTTTTCTTTTTCTTGCCGCCGGTATCTTTGGCGCCGTCGACACCTACCGGGCCTTGGGGTCCGGCGGGGGCGTCTACGGCCACTGCGACAGGAATCCCGGCTGTCCCGGACGGTGCGCCGGGGCCCACCGGACTGGCGGCCACCGCGACGGCGACGCCCAGCACGAGCGTTGCCGTAATCAGTTTCTTGATGGTGCTGCCGGTTCGCATAAGGGAGCTATCATAGGTTGAAAAAACGTCTCTGTAAAGCGTCAAGAATCGCGTTCCTTGAGCTGGCGCAGGACGTCCGTGAGGTCGTTCGCGCCGCGATCGATCGCGTTCTGCGGCCGCTCGCCGCGCAACACGGAGCTGATCATCCGCGCGAAGATCGCATCGGCCTTGTCCGCATCCCCTTTGTACCAACTGCGTGCCGAGGGCAGCTGTTCCTGCATTACTTCCAGTCCGCCGGAAGCCGAGATTTCCTTCCGGGCCGGGATCAGCTCCGTCGCCTCGGCGTAGGTCTGCATCGGCTCCTTCCCCGTCAGGAACCGGACGAAGTCCCAAGCCTCCTTCTGGTGTTTGCTGTTCCGCGAGACGGTCTCGACCCAGAAGCTGGCGTAGTTCACCGGTGCGGTACCGGCGATCTGCGGGATCTTCTCGATCCGGTACTGCAAGTCAGGATTCAACCGCTTGAGTTCCTGGGCGTGGTAAGCGTATCCGAAGAAGTACGCCACCTTGTTCTTCGCGAAGGCCCTCACTGAACTCCCGTTCCGGTCGTTCCATGAGTAGTTCGGCGATCGCGGATCGGCGAAGCTGGTGTAGAACTCGAGGCCGATCCGGCCGAGCGCTTTCTGCTGACCTTCCACGTCCTGGGTCAGGTTGAACGTCGCTTGGGTGTGTTGGTCGTTCGTCATCTTCGTCCGGTTCTGGAGCATCAGCAGCGCCAGGATGTCCTGGCTCCGGCTGACGCCGTTGTTACCGAGCGCCACCGCCGATCGCCGGAAGCTGTCGCCGCTGCGCCGGTTGATCTGCTTCAGCAGGTTGGGGTTTCCGTTCCGTCCGATCAGCTTCTCCCAGGTGTCCGGGCTTTCGCCGACCTCGGATTCCAGTTCCAAGTCCTCGTTCACGTACATCCCGAGCGTGTCGATCGTCAGCGGCAGGCCGTAGATCCGGTTGTTCTTGACCGTCTCCTGGGCCGGCGGGTAGAACTCGCGCTCGTAATCGCTGATCTTGTATTTGCCTTCCGGTAGCGGTGAGATCTTGTTGAAGTACCGCGGCAACCAAGTGTTATGCACCATCAGGATGTCCGGGCCCCGTCCCTCCGCCAACGCGTCGAGCAGCGTCCGCTCGTACTCTTGGAAAGTCAGCTTCCGGTATTCGATCTTCACGTCGCCGTGTTCGCCCTGGTACTCGTCGATCTGCTCCTGGAACTTGTCGGTGTCGTCGAAGACCCGCCAGTAGGTCAGGGTGACCGGACCCTCTTCCTTCGGCGGCGCCTTTTTCTGGCCGCCGCCCGCGAACACGGCCAGCAAGATCCAAACGATCGCCAGCAGGAGCAACCCGCCGCCGGCGACGATAAAGATGAGTCGTTTGTTCATGTTTGTTTCACGGGGATTACTAGGCTGATTCTACCGTGGGCGAGCGGGGGTTGTGAAGCGGCCATGTTTCCGCGCCGGCTTCCGCGCTCGTTCTCCGCGGCTTTCGACCGGCTGCGGTATACTCGATTTCGTGAGCCCCGACAAGAAACCGACCTCGCTCCGCCCGCCAGTCCGCAAGGCGGTGATTCCCGTCGCCGGCTTCGGCACGCGGTTCCTGCCGGCGACCAAGGCGACGCCGAAGGAGATGTTCCCGCTGGTCGACAAGCCGCTGACCCAATACGTCGTCGAGGAAGCGGTGGCGTGTGGGATCGAGGAGATCGTCTTCGTCACCGGACAGGCCAAGCGGGCGATCGAGGACCACTTCGACCGCAACATCGAGTTGGAGTATTTACTTGATAACAAAGGGAAAAAACGAGAGTTGGAGCAGGTGATGGAGCTGGCCGAAAAGGCCGACTTCGTCTATGTCCGGCAGAAGGAGATGCTCGGCCTCGGCCATGCGATCCTGCAGGCCCGTCACTTGATCGGTGACGAGCCGTTCCTGGTGATGACGCCGGACGACGTATTCTCGGATAATAGTGGGTCGAACGGCCGCCCGGCCGCGCAAACCCTGATTGACGCATATGAGAAGGTCGGCACGCCGATCATCGGAGTGCAGGAAGTCCCGAAGGACCGCGTGCATCTGTACGGAATCGTCTCGGGCGAGCCGGTCGGCGACGGTTTGCTCAAAATGACCGGAATCATCGAGAAGCCGGATCAGAAGGATGCGCCGACCAATCTGGCGCAGTGCGGGCGGTACTTGTTCGTGCCGGAGATTTTCGAGCATTTTGCACAGGCAAAGCCGGGTAAAAGCGGAGAAATCCACATCACGGAGGGGATAAAAGGTCTAATTTCTAACCAAACCGTTCATGCGGCGATGATCCCGAACCTCTATCACGACGCCGGCAGCAAGTTGGGCTATCTGCAGGCAATCGTGGAATTCGCGCTGGCGCGCGATGATCTTGGCGAAGAGTTCGAAACGTATCTCAGGAAGCGTCTGAAAAACGCTTGACCGTGGGATTTAATGGCCGACGGTTTGGAACCGTACGGCCCGGCCGGTCAGTTTGCTCGCGACCTCGCTGGCTCGCGTCCCGTCGCCGCTGGTCAGGAAGTGGGTTTTTCCTACCGTCCGGCCTTTTTGCGAGTTCAGGCGGCCCGATTCGGCAAGCACTGACTTCAGCTGGCGTGCGATCGCCGCTCCCGAATCCACCAGTTCGGCCCGGCCGCCGGCGATGCGTGCCATCGGCTCCCGCAGGAACGGGAAGTGCGTGCAGCCGAGCACGAGCACGTCCGCACCCGAAGCCAACGCCTGCCGGACCGGTTCTTCCAGCGTCTGTTCCCGAATGGCTCCCGCTTCGACCATCCGGACCCATTCCGGACAAGGAATATCGATAACCTTGGTACTTTTTGCGTGTTCCGCCTTGAGCTCGCGGTAGATGGCACTGCGCAGCGTCGTGCCGGTGGCGAATACCGCGACCGTGCCGCGCTTGCTGAGCGCGACCGCCGGTTTGAGGGCCGGTATCAACCCGATGAACGCGGTATCCGCATACCGCTCGCGCAGCTCTTCCAGTATCGCGGCCGAGGCCGTGTTACAGGCGACGACTACCGCCTTCGCACCTTCCGCGATTAGCGTAGGCACGGCCGCCCGGGTAAGCGTGAGTATTTCCGCTTCCGACTTCGTCCCGTAGGGTACGTTGGCCTGGTCGGCTAGGAATATGATGTCTTCGTTCGGAAGCAGGCGCCGGACCTCCCCGACGATCGTCAGGCCGCCGAGTCCCGAATCGAATATGCCGATGGGACGGCGGCTGGTCCGGTCACTTTGTTTCACGTGTAACGGTTTTGGAACTACTTTTCCCCAGCTTTTCCAGACCTTCGCGGATCTCGGCTTCGCGGCCGCGGCCGCCAGGCTCGTAAAAACGCTTACCGACGAGCTTATCCGGCAAATGGGAATGGGAAACGCGCGCGTCTTCCTGGCCGTGCGCGTATTCGTACCCTTTTCCGTATCCTTCCTGTTTCATCAGCTTGGTTACGGGGTTTCTCAGGTGCATCGGGACCGGCAACGCGCCCGAGTCGCGCACTTCCTGCAGCGCGGACTCGATCGCGCGGTATGAGGCGTTGCTCTTGGGCGCCGAAGCCAGGTACGCCGCCGCCTGGCCGAGGTTGATCCGTGCCTCGGGCAGGCCGATGTAGCGCACCGCGTCGAACGCGGCCACGGCTACCTGCAACGCCTGCGGGTCGGCGTTCCCGACGTCTTCCGAGGCGAAAATCACCATCCGTCGGGCGATAAAGACCGGGTCCTCGCCTGCTTCCAGCATCCGGGCCAGGTAGTAGACGGCGGCGTCCGGATCGGAACCGCGCATGCTTTTGATGAACGCCGAGATGACATTGTAGTGTTCCTCGCCCTTTTTATCGTAACTTAGTGCTTTTTTGGTCAGAATACGCTCGATCAGTCCGGTCGTGACCTGACCCTTACCCGAAGCGCTCCAAGCGGCTTCTAACGTATTGAGCAGCATCCGGGCATCGCCGTCTGCAAGCGAAATCAGCAGTTTTTTCGCCGCTGAACCGAGCTTCCGTTTTCCCGCACTTTTCCCCAGCTCAGAAACGGCTCTGTTAAGTATATTTTCCAATTCCTTGGGGGTAAGGGGGTGCAAACGGTACACATGCGCGCGGGACAAAAGCGGCCCTATTACCTCAAAACTTGGGTTTTCCGTGGTGGCGCCGATCAACGTGACGGTGCCGGACTCGACGTGCGGCAACAGGGCGTCCTGTTGTGCTTTGTTCCAACGATGGATCTCATCGATGAAGAGGACGGTTTTACGGCGCAACCGTCGGTTTTGTTCCGCCACCCCGATTACTTTCCGGAGGTCGGCGATACCGCTGGTTACCGCGGAAAACGGTACGAATTCGGCGTCTGTCAGCGACGCGATCAGCCGTGCCAACGTAGTCTTGCCCGTGCCCGGTGGTCCCCATAGGATTACCGATGGCAGAAATTCCTTACCTAAAAGAGTTTTCAACGCCCCGTCCGATCCGACCAGGTGTTTCTGGCCGTAGAATTCGGAAAAATCCTTCGGGCGGAGGCGGTTTGCTAAGGGAGATTGCATTGTCATCGGGGCTCAACCCCACCATAAACCTTTTCTCTTACTTCCGAGAATCTGCAAAACATCTGCAATGTTTCTGCAAAACATCTGCAAAAGATCGTAAATGTTTGGAAGTAAGGAAAAAGGTGTACGAAATTCCGGAAAAGATTCCGGAAAGAGCAGTGAAAAGTACCAAAAGGTACCGAAAGTCCTGCTCCGAAGCGCCAGCGCCGCTCCGCCGCTACTCGACCGTTTTTACCTTAATGGTGCGTTTTTTCTGCTTGCCGGTCTTCGGGATGGTGACCGTCAGGACGCCATGCTTGAACGTCGCCTTCGCCTTCTCCACCTCGGCCGCGGCCGGCAGTTCGATGGTACGCGAGAAGCGTCCCCAATAAATCTCTTGTTTGACCGTATTCTGGCTGCGCGAATGGTGCTCGGACCGCCGTTCGCCGGAAATCGTCACGGAATCGTCATCCGCCGCGATCTCCACGTTTTCCGGGTCCACGCCCGCGATCGGAGAAACGATGACGATCGAATCGTCCGTCTCATGGACGTCGACCGCGATCTCGCCGCCAGCCTGGTCGTCCTCGTCCGGCTCCTCGGAATGGTGCGCGAACGGTTCGGGGCTCCGGACCGACGGACCCTGCGCCTGCGCCTCCGGTTCCGACGGCGCGGATTCCGGCTGTGCAGCTTCCGGATGCGTCGTGCCGAAGAACGGCGAAGCGGACTGATCGTGTG
This sequence comes from bacterium, assembly GCA_030699935.1. GTDB lineage: Bacteria > Patescibacteriota > SICC01 > SICC01 > SICC01 > JALYJZ01. The sequence goes on from JAUYKS010000023.1 coordinate 6,620, forward strand.
TTTGAGCCATCTGGATTCACGCTACCTGCGTGCCCAGGCGTGGTCAAGCAAACCCAGCGTTGACAAGGCCGCGGGCCGCTCGCTAGGATGAAGCTTGTCTGGCACTCAACTATTCAGAGTGCTAAATCTCAGAAGTAAGCAAGGAACCGCAAGGAGGAATGATGAACATATCGCCTTTGGCTGACCGCGTGGTCATCGAGCCGATTCAAGAGGACGAACTATCCGCCGCCGGGATCGTGATCCCGGATACCGCCGAGAAGGACAAGCCGCAGAAGGGCAAGGTCCTGGCCGTGGGCCCCGGCAAGGTCGGCGACGACGGCAAGCGGGTCACGCCCGAAGTGAAGAAGGGCGACACCGTCCTGTTCACGCAATACGGACCGTCCGAGTTCAAGGTCGACGGCAAGGAAGTGCTGATCGCTTCCGAGTCCGACATCCTGGCGGTACTAAAGAAGTAATAGGAGGAATCTAGATGGCTAAGAAAATTCTTTCGGGTAAGAAAGCAAGAGATGAGCTAAAAAACGGGGTTGATATCTTGGCGAATACGGTCAAGGTAACCCTTGGGCCGAAGGGCCGGAACGTCGTCTTGGACAAGTCGTTCGGCAGCCCGACGATCACCAACGACGGCGTGACGATCGCCAAGGAGATCGAGCTCGACAAGAAGGACAAGCTGTTCGAGAACATGGGCGCCCAGCTCGTGAAGGAAGTCGCGTCGAAGACGAACGACGTCGCCGGCGACGGCACCACCACCGCGACGGTATTGGCCCAGTCGATCGTCGCCCAGGGTCTCGATCACATCGCCAAGGCGTCGAACCCCGTCTCGATCCGGACCGGCATCGAGAAGGGCACCAATGCGATGGTCGACGAACTGAAGGCGATGAGCCAAGACGTGAAGACGAGCGATGAGATCAAGCAAGTCGCGTCGCTGTCCGCGCAGAGCGAGGAGGTCGGCACCAAAATTTCCGAGGCGATGGACAAGGTCGGTCGCGAGGGCGTCGTCACCGTCGACGAGGGCACCGGTTTCGGCTTCGACCTCGAAG
>JAUYKS010000001.1 GCA_030699935.1 bacterium
TGTGTAGAACTCGCCACCCTTTTTGCCTTCGGCATCGGCGAACATGCCAATGAAGTACTCATACACACGACCGAGTGTATCTCGGCTCTTGTGGCCGTTGCCGTTCATGGTGATGGTGCTGATGAGGTCAATCAGCTCGCCCAGGCGGCGCTTGTCGAGTCCTTCACGGCCGTAATTTTTGGGTAACACACCTTTGAGCGAAGGGTTGTCGCGCTCAATCGCATCCATCGCTTTGTCGATGGTGGTTCCAACATCCGGCTGTTTGGCACTGTCTTGGATCTTTGACCAGCGGGCATTCTTCGGTACCCAGAAAATATTCTTGGCTTTATACTCATCCCGCTCTTCTGGGTCAGCATTCTTGTCCTCTTCGAGCTTGTGGTACTTTTCTTCGAACGTATCGGAAATGTATTTCAGAAATATTAGCCCGAGTACGACGTGCTTATACTCGGCAGCGTCCATGTTACTGCGGAGCTTATCTGCGGCCGCCCACAGCTTTACTTCAAGAGTCTTATCAAGATCAGGCATATAGCCCTATTCTACAGGCTTAGGCTCGCTTCACCCGCTCCCCGAACTCCTTCCGCACCTTCGCCAGCTTCGGATTGATTACCACCTGGCAGTACGGCTGCGCCGGATTCTTCGCGAAGTAGTCCTGGTGGTAGTCCTCCGCCGGATAGAACGTCTCGAGCGGCCGCACCTGGGTGACGATCGGATCCTTCCAGTTCGCCTGCGCCCGCCCGATCGCCGCCTTCGCCTCCCGCTCCTGCTCCGGCGAGCTGTAGAGGACGATCGAGCGGTACTGCGGGCCGGCGTCGTTGCCCTGCCGGTCCCGGGTGGTCGGGTCATGCAGCGCGAAGAAGAAGTCGAGCAGGTCGGCCAACGGCAGGACCTTCGGGTCGAACGTCACCTGCACCACCTCGACGTGGCCGGTCTCGCCTGTCGAAACTTGACGGTAAGTTGGTTCATCTGAAACACGAATAAAGGGAGAACTATCATGAACGTCGCCTACAAAAAACGGCGGTTTTTCCTCCCCGCCGGCATAGCCGGCCGTAACCGCCTCGACCCCCTTCAGCATCCGGTAGGCGGCGTCCAGGCACCAGAAGCACCCGCCGCCGAGGACGATGGTCTGTTCGGTTTTCTTCGAGTCTTTCACGCCTTCAAATTAACGCGTAAACAGCAAAAAGTCGTTAAAAATTAGCGATTCCCACTCAAATTAACGTGTTGACCGCCGCCAGGTATTCCTCGGTACTCAGCCCCAACGTCCGGCGGTTGCTCTGTTGGATTCCGATCGAGACCTCCCGGTCCGTCGTGCACACGATCGGGCGCGGCACGCCTGCCTTGCGGTATATCAGATGACTGCCTTTCGTGCGGCTGTACTCACACCCCAAAGCCGCAAGGACTTTCTTGTACCGGCTCAGTTTGAGCGGACGGATCTGGTCCACGTTACGCCCCAACTGGAGCCGGGACGGAAACCGTAGTGTCCTTGATCACTTTTGGCGGCATGAACGTCTTCTTCCGAGACTGTTTCTTCCACCCATGGCTCGTTAGTACTTCCTCGACCGTGCCGTCGGCCTCGAGTTCCTCAAAGAACGTACCCACCAGTTCGGCAAAGCGCCGCTTGGCTTCCCGAAGATCCTTGCCCTGCGTGGTCAAATCCAAAGTAGGAGCGTGCGCGATGACGTGCTTGCCCTCTTCGTAGAAAATGACCTGGAGTTTGACGTGGTTCGGTGGCATAAGGAGCTCCGGTATTAGTATATCGGATGTTGGATAATACCTGATTATAGACAGTTTTTCAAGTACCCTTTCAGCTAAGCCCGAGTCGTTTTCCCACCTCTTCGAGGGTGTAGGTCCGTCCGGCGGCGATGTCCCGCCGGGCTTGTCGGAGGCTCTTGACGAATTTCTCATCGGTCAGCAATAGGATGTCTTCCATATAGTCGGCGTCGAGCAGAGCGATCGAAGTGTCGCGGTGCCGCTGCACAATTATAGGTTGGTTGCTTCCGACGACTTCGTCAAGCGTCTTGGCCAGATTCCGGCGCAGTTCCGCGGAGCTGATGAACTTTGGGTACTTCGGCCGGACGATCGTATTCGTCCGGTTCCCCACGCGGAGCCGCATGCGGGTCGACTTGGGCTTGGCGGTGGGCTTGGATGTAGCGGTTTTAGGCATGGCTGATCCTCACACAGTAAGTAATATGTACTTTACGTGTACATAATATGTACATTACTTTTGCGTGCCTGTCAATGCCAGCGGCCGCTTCCGCTTCCGCTACCGCCTCACCGCCCCAGCACGTACCAGACCAGCAGCGCCAGGCTCCCCCACCACGCGATGGTCGACACTGCGAAGGCGACGGCGATCTTGTGCTGCAAGGCGTCCGGCAGGAGCTCGCTGGCCCGGCCTTCGCTTTCGCGCACCAGCAGGAACGGGGTCACGCGGAAACTCACGAAGAGGCCATTCAGGACCAGTAGCGCCAGCAGCGCGGCGTGGACGGTTGGGATGAACGCGCCGTAGTCGCCGCGGTAGAAGATCGCCGCGCCGATGATCACCAGCCCGACGCCCAGCCAGATCAGCGGCCTGGTCACCTTGTGCGTGCGTGCGGTCGTCTCGGTCCAATAGCTCGAGCGCCGACTGAGGATGCCGTGCAGGTCGATCACCGTCACCGCGCCGAGGCCGATCACGTAGCCGGCCAGGAGCATGAACAGCCCAAGGAAATCGCCCAAGCTGGCCACCTCGGTCATTCGGCCACCCTGGTCTCGAACGGCAGTTCGTAGATCCGCCAGTGGTCCCGGTCCCTACGCAGCTTTATCGTGAAGTCGTAGCCGCTGTCATCCACCACGGTGACGTACGCCGTGTCGCCTTTCCGGTCGATCGACCTGATCTTCCCGTACGTATCGATTACCGAGTCGGAATGGATCCGCTGAAGGAACGTACCGGATTCGACCTGCTGGCGGACTTCCCGCTTGATTTCCGCGGTGAGGGCCGGTTCCAGCGTCTTGGTGAAACCATCGGTAAAGCGCCGGCCCAACCGGTCGAAGTCATCGTCGGCGGGGATCGCGGTCCGGTCGTCCTGCTGTTTCTTGGTCTTGGCGACCGCTTGGTCGACGGCGGTATCGACGACCGCGTCGATGTCCACGTATTTCGTGAATTCGGCGTAGTCCCGATTCTCGAGAGACTGCCCCGCCAGGTAGAGCGAATACTGCGGAGTGCCCTTGATGTACAGCCAGACGCCCAGGACGGCGATCAGTGCGATCACGACGAGCGCGCCCAGGATGAACCGGATCAGGCGCAAAGGCGACCGCCTCGCCGCCTCTTCCGTGCCCACCTCCGTTGAACGCATGCCTGACATGACTGATTAGAGCATAGCGGATTCTCGGGCCCTACGTCTTGGCCGCGCGCTTCCGCTCCAGCATGGTCAGGCCGCGCTTCCGCATCCGCAGCGACTGCGGCGTCACCTCGAGCAGCTCGTCTTTCTCGATGAAGTCCAGCGCCTCCTCCAGCGACAGCCGCGTGAACGGCGTCAGCTGGGTGGTCATGTCGGTGCTCGCGGCGCGCACGTTGGTGAGCTTCTTCTCCTTGCAGGCGTTGATCTCCATGTCGTCGTCGCGGCGGTTGAGCCCGATGATCATCCCCTCGTACACTTTGGTGCCGGGTCCGACGAACGCCGTGCCGCGCTCTTCTACTACCTTGAGGCTGTAGATGACGGTCTCGCCGGTGGTCGCGGAAATCAGGACACCGTTGCGGAGCTGACGGATTGCCGGCCCGACCGGCTCGTAGCCGATCAACAGGCTGTTCATCACTGCGGTGCCTTTGGTGGCGGTCAGCAGCACGTTCCGGAGGCCGAGCAGCGCCCGCGTCGGCAGGCGATAAGTCAGTTGCGTGACCCCTTTGCCGCTTTGTCCGCCGGGGTGCATGTGCTTGAGCTCCGCCTTGCGCTTGCCGAGCTCGCTGGTCACCGCGCCGACGTATTCCTCCGGCACCTCGACGATCAGCTCCTCCACCGGCTCGACGGTCTTGCCGTCCTCCTCCTTGGTGACCACCTGCGGCCGGCCGATCTCGAGCTCGTAGCCCTCGCGGCGCATCGTCTCGACCAGGACGGACAGGTGCAGCTCGCCGCGGCCGGAGACCAGGAAGGTCGTCCCCTGCTCCTCGACCCGCAGGCTGACGTTGGTCTCGAGCTCCTGGCGGAGCCGGTCGCCGATCTGACGCGAGGTCGTGTATTTGCCTTCCCGTCCGGCGAACGGCGAGGTGTTCGGCCCGACCGCGATCTGGAGCGTCGGCGATTCGATCTCCATCACCGGCAACGCGTCCGGCTGCTCGGGGGCGGCGATCGTCTCGCCGATCCGCACGTCCGGCAGTCCGGTCAGTTGGACGATCTCGCCGGCGCCGGCGGCGGGCGTTTCCTCGCGATCGAGCCCTTTCGAGATGAAGACCTTGTCGATTTTCTCTTTGGATTGCTGGCCGTCTCGGTCCAGCCGGGCGACGGCCAGGCCGGGCTTTACCGTGCCGCGGACGATCCGCCCCACGGCGTATTTGCCCTGGTACGAATCCCAGTCCAGCGCCGTCACCAACATCTGGAGCGGCTCGTCGGTCGATCCGCCGGGCGCCGGGATCTGCTCGATGATCGCTTGGAAGATTGGGGTCAGGTCGGCAGCGGCGCCCGAATCGGCATCCGCGGACGCCGCGCCGGCCTCAAGGTCCTCCGGCAACTCCTTCCACGCCTTCCCTTCCCGCCCGACCGCGTAATACGTCGGGAATTCCAACTGCTCATCCTTCACCGCCAGGTCGAGGAAGAGGTCGCCGGTCTCCCGCTCCGTCTCGGCGACGCGCGCATCGCGCTTGTCGATCTTGTTGATCACCACGATCGGCGTCAGTCCGAGCGCCAGCGCCTTGGCCAGCACGAACCGCGTCTGCGGCATCGGCCCTTCCTGTGCGTCGACGATCAGCAGCACCCCGTCCGCCATGCCAAGCGTCCGCTCCACCTCGCCGGAAAAATCGGCGTGGCCCGGCGTGTCGATGATGTTGATCTTGTGGCCCTCGTACTCCACCGACGCCGTCTTCGCCGAGATCGTGATTCCCCGTTCGCGCTCCAGGTCGCCGGTGTCGAGGATCATGCTCTGGCCCATCTCGGCCTGGTTGTCGCGGAACGTCTTGGATTGCTTGAGCAGCCCGTCGACGAGCGTAGTCTTGCCGTGGTCGACGTGCGCGATGATCGCCACGTTACGAATTGCGCTTGGTTTACGCATAACTTCCAGTGTACGGCACTGGAGCCCGATGGACTAACCTCAGCCGGTCGGAACTAACCTCAGCCGTGCAGGATGAACCGGTGCTGGTCGGGATACGGCATGATGTGGCGGACCGTCGCGATGAAGTGGTGCGGATGCGGCACCTGTGCGAACGACAGGTCCTCGCCGAGCGTCGGCACGAAGACCTTCACCTCGCCGTAGTGGAAGATCCGACCCAGCGGGCTTTGGTTGCAAGTGATCGACTGCATGTTGTTGTACGGATACGTCTCCTCGTGCCGGAAAAGGATGCCGCGGTTGTGATGGATATCCTCCTTGTGGACCTCGTACGTCTCCGTGAACCAGTCGAAGAACAGGACTGCGGCCACGGCGAGTTGGGCCCCGGCCACGATCACGAACGTCCAGATACTGTCGACGAGCGGGGCCGGCGGCAGCACGGCGCGGGCGAAGATGTACGCCGCCTCGAGCAGGAAGGTCGCTCCGACGATGCGCAGCAGCAGCACGACGGGAGTCTTCCGGGTCACGAACGGCAGCGGAAATCCCTGCTCCGCCGGGCGGACCAGCGGCTTCGGAGCCGGTCGGGCCTCGGATGATTTTGCCGTACTGGGAACGTCCGGGGCGGCGGCGCCGACGGCCGGCGCGGCGGCTCGCGGGGTTTCCGGTTCGGCGACTGGTGTCGTGACGGGATCCATGATGCTTTCAGCCTACCTTGTCCCGACGCGGCGTGTATAGAGGATTTGCCAAAGGCCGGTTGGATATAGACGTCACCATCCGGGCAAGGGGAAACGCCTGCCGTGCACATGAATGCATGATGGCAGGCGTTAGCCCTAGGTGGTGATGGTCAGACGGCGTTTTCGGGTCGGACCAGGTTTCCGTTGCCGGATTCGGTCAGGACGTGGTACTCCCACGTTCCCCAGATCGACCATTCGGAAATGCCGCGGTAGCGCGGATCCGTCTGGTGAACGATCTGGTAGTTATAGTGAGCGTTGCCGTCATATCCGTAGCACCGGATCTGATTGTCGATGTGGCCTGAGTCCTGGAAGGGGTTGTTTTCGAACGTTCCCTTGTAGTTGACCACGTAGTCGCACTGGCTCAGCGTGGCCTGGTCGAGATCGCCGACGGATCCGACGGTACCCTGCACCCGGCCGTCACCGAGATCCCAGTACCAATCGCCGTTGGCGTCGTAGGCGTAGACCGAGTAGTAGTGGCCGACCACGACGACACCCGCATCGGGATAGCCGTTGTTGTCGACGTCGTACTTCTGGGGGAACTTGTCGACGCTCTTGCCGGGGACGGCCGTGCTGGCCATCGCCGGACTGGCCAGGGCCAGACAGGCGATCAAGCTCAGGCATACAACTGTTAGTCGTTTCATCGTTTTCAGTGCCTCCTAGGGCATGTTGAAGGTTCTCGTACCGGAATTGGTACGGACGTATTTTAGCACCATTGCGCTATTTTTTGCAAGACTACAGGTCTCGAGGCAACTATGGCGACGGCCAGTCCGTTACGGCCGCAGCGTCCCGGCGAACACCTGCCAGGCCAACGCCGACTTGGCGAACAGGCTGAGCAGGATGTAGGCGCGTTCGCCGTAGAGATAGTCGCGCCACTTCCCGACCCCTTTGTACTGCAGAACCATGTTGATCGCGAAGCAGTTGAAGAACACGAAGATGCTCACGAAGATCCAGTAGACGAAATCCGGCGCCTTCGAGCCGTAGGCTGCGCCGGAAGCCAGGTACAGCGCCACCGCGATCCACGGCGCGATGCCGGCCAGGGAGCCGACCCAAAACGCCAGCCAGTTAGTGCGCGACGTCGTCTCGGCGCGGCGCAGCGCTTGGTTGTGCGCTTCCATCACCAGCCCGCAGAGGTTCATCACCGCGACGGCCAGGAAGATCAACGCCAACGATGCGGCATCATAAATGCCGACCAACATCGCGACGGCGACCATCATCGTGCTCGCGGAGAACGCGTATTCGACCCAGCGGAAGCGGTTGATACCCTTGCGCAGACCGCGTTCGTACCGGCGCCGCCCGACCGTCGCGATAACCAAGTGCGCCAGCGCGGACATGAACAGGAACGCCACGACCAGGGCGGCCAGCGGCACGTCGGTGATCGTCTTGGCGGCCGGCACTAGCGATTGTGCCGCTGCGTCAAATCGCAGATACCCGAGGTTCAACGGCAGCGTGAAGTCGGTCGCCAGCCAGAGGATCGCAATCCCCTGCACCGCATGCAGTCCCGCCATGATCAGGTTGAAGCGACGCAGCCGGCCTAGCTTGTTGCTTGCCATCTATTTCGCACTATACCGTATCGACCAGAGTGTCGATCATCGCCGCAACGGATACACCGAATGGACCCGCCGTACGCCCGCGTCTTTTTCGTCGGGTTCGCGGTCGACCAACGCGACCGCTTGGATCGCGATCGTCTCTCCGGGTTTTGCCTGACGCCCATGGTGGTGCGTCACGTGCGGGCGATACCCGGCCAGGGCATACCGTGGGTTTTTCAACGTTATCTGCCGATCCAACGCTCGGATAAGATTCTCGTGCAGGCGTGATAACTCCGCGCTTCCCCGTATCTCATTGACCGGAATATCGTGGTTCGGACCGAACAGCGCCCGGTTCCCCGCGGTGACGTGGAACGCTCGGATGGACTCAACCACGACACCAATGGCGTTCCGGACCGTTTCGGGGTCTCCGGTCTCGAACGGCGAAACAACCGTGATGTGCAGGGGCCAGTCGGACGCCTGAAATCGCTCGCCCGGCTTGAGTGGCTGCAAGAATGACACCAATACGAAACGCTTTGGCTTCACATATCTACCGAGTCATTCCGCAACTCACCCTTCAGCAACGCGAACATCACCATGTCCATGCGCACTCCTTTGATCTCGACGTACGAGCGGAGCAGTCCTTCGCGTTGGAAACCGACCTTCTCGAGTACCTTTTGCGAGCCGATGTTTCCTTTTTCGGCCAGGCCTTCGCACCGCTCGAGGCCCAAGGTCTCGAATCCGTGCCGGCACAGCAGCGCCAGCGCCCGGGTGGTGTAGCCCTTGCCGCGCGAGTCGGGATGCTGCCAGTAGCCGACCTCGCCGCGGCGATCCGGCCAGTGGAACTTCACGAAACCGACCGACCCGACGAGCAATCCACTCTCCGGTTCCGCGATCGCGAATTCCAAGCTCTCCCCTTTCGCCATCCGCTCCGCTTGGCAGTCCAACCACTCTTGGGCATCCGCCTCCGTGTAGGGCGACGGGACTGTGGTGTAGTGGGCCGTGTCCGGGTCGCTGCAGGCTTCGACGATGCGCGGGATGTCCGACGTCTTGCGGGGGCGTAGATTCACGACGCCGTCGGTCAACGGCGATTCCGGATATTTGAGACGCGGACGCTCAGCCGGCTTTTCCGACTCGGTCGCGGCCGCCTGGTTGGGTTCGTCTTCTGGCATGGTCCCTTGATTGTAGAGAAATGTGCCTTTGTTTGCACCTTTTATCACCCTTTTACCGCTATCGAGTGCCGCTCCGGACCGCGCAGGTACGGACCACGCACATACGGAGCATCAAGCAGAGAGTGGCCGGTCGGTCCGGTTACTTCCCGAGGACCTTCTTGATCACGTCGCGGGCACCCTCGACGGAGCTCTCCAGCGCCCCGGCGACCGCGCCGACCGCCTCCTCGCTGATCTCCTTGGCACCCTTGAGCGTGCCGGTCACGGCCGCTTCGGTGGCCTGGCCCGCGTCACCGCCGACTTGCTTCACGCCGTCGATCGAGCCGCGCACCGCGCTGACCGCCGTCTCACCGACGTCGGCGCCGGTGTGCTTGACGCTCTTCACGGTCTGCTCGGCGACGGCGGTAATCCCCTGCTCGGTGTCGACCGCGCTCTGCGAGACCGCCGCGACCACGCTGGAGACCACTTTCTGGGTTGCCTCGGCGCCGGTCTGACCGACTTCCGCGGCCGCCATCAGGGCCCCGTGCACCAGATCGGCCGGTGCCTTCACTGCGGCCTCCCCGACCGCTCCGGCTTGCTTGAGCGTCTCGGTCGCCACCCGGCCGACCGAATCGACTAGGGCCACCCCGACGTCACCGGCACCTTGCACCGTGTCTACCACGGTCTTACGAACGTTTTCTACGATGGACATTGCTGCCCCCCTTGGTTAATTGGCCCCATGATAACAAACGTGTCGTATATTTTGACAACCGAGTCATTTTTGCTATGGTAAGCATACGATGAATGGACAACTGACGAACTTTTGGCACCACTTTGCTTTCCCGCGGAAAGCTTTGTCGGATTGCGCTTTGATCAGCTCCTAATCATCTAACCAGACGCACCGTACGGCTTTCCGCACAGGAAGGCCGTTTTTAGTTTTACACCATGATTTTCAAACCATGAACCAGCCAATCATCATTTTCGATTTCAACCGGACGTTGTACGATCCCGATTCCGCGCGCCTGGTTCCAGGCACCCTAAAAGTCCTCGGCGAACTCCAGGGTCGCGGCTGCGTACTGTACTTGATCAGTCGGGGCGGCCCCGACCGAGCGCGCCTGATCCGGAAGCTCGGGCTGGAGTCCGTATTCGCCGGAATTAAGGTCACCGAACGAAAGAACCTTCGGGATTTCCGAGCCATCGCCAAGCGCCACCCGACCGCATCGATCTACGTAGTCGGTGACCGCCCCAGCCAGGAAATCCGGCTCGGCAACCGGCTCGGCTTCCGGACGATCCGATTCCTCCGCGGAAAATTCTCTAGAGAGATCCCACGGTCGGACGACGAACGCGCCGACCTCACTATCGATCACCTGACGGAACTGACGGACATCGTCCGATGAAGTAACCGTATCTTCACAATCAGGAAACCAAAAACCAAAGGAGGCCTCTTGAAAGCGACTACCAATACAACGGCTACCAACATAGTAAGTCGTGAAGCACTCGAGCAGGCCGTCGTCGAGTCAGGTCTCTGGGCCGGACCGCGGCGGCACACGCACGGGTTTCTACTCTCCCCCGACGTCTACCCGTTGACCGAACCGCAGTACCGGCAGCTGGTCGAGCTGGGAGAAGATCTGGAAGCCTGCCTACGCGGATTGGGACGGATGGCGTCTTTCGCCGCCGACCCGAAAGGCTACCACAGCCGGGCCTGGGGAATGCTGAAGCGGATATTCCGCACCGGTATCCCCGAGCTCTACCGTGAGATCCAGTTGTCGGATCCGGAGCGACTGCCCCGGATCCTCAAGGTCGACCTCATGGAAACGGCCGACGGCAGCTACCGGATCGCCGAGGTGGACGGCCACAACAAGCACGGCCTCGGCTACTCGACCCTGGCCGCCACGTTGCGACGCCTGGTCGCACCCGACGCCCCGGTCCTGCCGGGAGCGGCCCGGGTGATCGCCGAGCAGCTCGCCGAAGACGGCAGGGCGGAGCTGCTCCTGCTCTACGGAGACCAGGAGCGGTTCTACCTTCCCGAACTCGAGGTGCTGCGGAGCGAGCTCGCGAAGCATGGCGTCGAGGCGCGGATCGCCTCCGAGCTGGAATGCTCGGTCCGGAACGGCACGGTGCTCGTGGACGGCCATCCAGGGCCGCGGCTCTGGATGGACCTTCCCTACCTGCACCAGAACGCGGAGCTGGGTCCCCGGATCGCGGAGCTGTACCGCGACGGCGGGATCGACTTGCTGATTCCGCCGAAGCCGTTCCTCGGATCCAAGGCGCTGCTGGCCGTGCTGCGGAACGACGAGCAAAATCCGGAGCTCGAGGAGATTCTTCGGGAGTATATCCCGGAGCGTCATCTACTGGGCATCCGGCGATCGATTCCGGAGACCTACGTACTGCGGCGCAAGCCGAGGCCCGTGGACGGAGTCGCGTTGTGCCGGGAGCGTCCCTTCGTACTGAAGGAGTCGATCTCGAGCGGGATGAAGGGCACGGTGTTCGGAGATGATCCGGCGTTTGACCAGCAACTCGCGGCAGCGGGTCGCAGCTACTACCGGTTCGTCCTGCAGGAGTACGTGGACGGCCGAGCCCGACCGTTCCGATACTACTCGAGCGAGGACGGTGCCGCGCTGCGGGAAGCCGACTGGTTCACGCGCGTGACCGTGCACTATGCCCTGCCGCGGGTGGCGGACGTTATCGTTACCGCTCGTCAAGACAAGGCCGTGCACGGCGCACCGGACTGTTTGCAGCTCGGTACCGTACTCCCCGCATCAGCGGGCTCGTAGATCCTTTCGGACCTGCGCGAGCCCATCTTGGATCAATTGATCCGAAACGAACCCCCGTGGTGGTTATCCAACCAGCCATCCCGGGGGTTTTCGTTTGGGCGAGTCTGGCAGCCGGCTAATATTGGTCGACCAGGATCTCGGAAGGCTGGTCGGGATTGCGGTAGCCGCCGACGGTCGGGTCATAGTCGGCCAACGGCAGGGTGTAGGAAGTGCCGCTCGAGGACGAGACCAGTCCCGATTCCTGGCCGAGGGTCGCATCGGAAAAGCCTTGGCTGTTGTGATCGCCGGAGCGGTTGCGGTACTCCCAGGATTCCATCAACGGCGAGGAATCCGAGCGGACGTCCGCCGCGGTCGGCAGGCGGACCTTGTCGTAGCCGCCCGCGCGTTTCCCGTCCGTGATCAGGATCGTCTGCATGATCCGCTCCAGGGCCGGAGCCCAGCGACCCCATTTGTCCGGCGTGGTCTGGAAACTGCTGATCATCGCGACATACTGGCCGGACCCCTGCAGGACGCCGGCGCTGGCCTTGGCCTTCACGCGGTTGCCGTTGGCGTCGCGGAAAGTGAAGGTCTGCGTCCGGATCACCCAGGTCAGGCCGGTCCAACGTTCCTTGACCCGTTCTTCCGCTGAGCGGTGTTCGTAGCGAACCTCCGTCGCGCCGATCGAGTCGAGCACCTGGCGGAGGTGGCCGTCCGGGGTCTGCTCGCCGAACGCCCCGAGTATGATGCTGCCGCTGACTCCGGTCAGCGGATCGTCCGGGTCGGAGGTTTCGATCGCATTGAGGTTGTCCGTGACTTTCCAGGAGCCCGGTTTCTTGATCGCGAATACGTCGCCCTGGTACGGCGTCAGGACGTAGTCGGCGGGAGTCGGCTGGAGAACCGGCGATGGCGCCACCGTGGCGGGTGACGCAGTCGATCCGAATCCCGGCGGCAGAGACGTGTCCGGCCGGTAGATTTCACGCCAGTACATGAATCCCAGCACCAGGATCACCAAGGTCACTCCAATCAGAGTCCAGCGCGACAGCAGTTTAGTTTTGATTTTGTCCAGCACTCAGCCCAATGCTATCAAATATGTGGCTCACCGGTCGGATATGATCTTCCGGTTTGCCAGCAGGCAGTCGGTGGTGGATGATGAGGAACCTATGATGGATTGGTATGGTTACGATGGCGGAGCCGGGTTCTTCGGCGGCTTCATGGCGATCTTCATGGTGCTGTTCGGCTTACTGACCCTGGCGCTGATGGTGCTCGCCATCGTCTGGCTGGCGAAGGAAATCCAGCGGAAGAAGTAGCCGCGGCAGTACGGCCATCTTCATAAATCCATGTGGCTCAGCTACTTGAGGTCTACTCGGTGAGCGGCGCGTCCTGACGGGTGACGCCTTCGTAGACCGCCACCAGGAACAGGAAGGCCGGGACGGCCAGGAGAGCCCCGACGATCCCGCCCAAGGCGGCGCCGGCAGTCAGGGCGATGATGATCGAAACCGGATGCAGGCCCGAGGACTTGCCGAGGATCTTCGGCGTGAGGATGTACGCCACCACCAGTTGCAGCATCAGGTAGATCAGGCCCACCGCCAAGGCCCGGCCGGGCGAGATGGTCAGGGCGATCAGCACGGCCGGTACGCCGGCCACCACCGGCCCGACCACCGGAATGACCGCCAGGCCGGCCCCAAGTACCGCCAAGAGGGCCGCGAACGGCAGACCGAAGGCTAGGAACAGTGCCAAGTCGAGGATGCCGATGATGGTCGAGAGGATCAGCTGGCCGCGAACCCACCCGCCGAGGCGCTTCTCCAAATTGGCCTCTACCGCCCGGACCTGCTTCTTGCGGACTCCGGGCAGTCCCCCGACCCACCGCCAGAGCTTGTCGTAGTCCGCCAGGCCGTAGTAGCCGATCGTGGCCACCGCAAAGATCGAGAAGATCGCTCCGAGCGTGGTCGTGGTGACCGCAATCGCCGTTTGGACGCTCGAACCGAGCGCCTGATTGATGGCGTCGGCCTGATGCGGAAGCCGGATTCCGGTTGTCTCCGACAGCCGGACCAAGTTATCCGGGAGGTCGTTGACGAATGCTGCCACCTGCGTGGTCACCTGCGGCACAAAGTAAGTTATCACCCCGATGAGAATCGCCAGGAAGAGCAGGATCAGCAGGAGGGCTGCTGGCCGGCGCCCCAGGCCGTGCTTGGTCAGTCTGTCTAGAAGCGGCCGGAGGCCGAGCGTCACGATCAGGGCCAGGAACAGAAGGATTAGCAGGAACCGGAGCTGGAACGCCAGCCAGATTCCGGCGATGATGCCGAGCACCAAGAATACCGACTGGTGACTCAGGACGTACGCTCGGGTAGAGGCCATGCTCGAATTCTAGCAGGGTTCGCGTAGGACGGGTGGACAGTACGTACGTGCTCACCAGTCGGGTTGGGTGCCCTCCAAGGGTGCTTGCGGTCGACTAGGCCTGCGTGAGTTCCAGAGTGAGCGGAATCGATTTGCCGAGCGAGTCCCCGACCGGCGAAGACCGTTCGCAGCGCTTCCGGAGATGGTCGATTTGCTCCGCGGTCGCCTGGGGGGCGGTGAGATGGATGGTATAAGCGATCCGGTCGTAGCCGGCTCCCGGCGCGCTCTCGACGCCGTAGTAGGCTTGGGAATTAAAGTGACCGGTTACCTCGATTCGCAGGTCCTTAATTGGCAGGCCAATTAAGGCAGCGTGCATCGCAATCAAGTCAATATCACAAGCGGCCAGACTGGCCAGCAAATTCTGCATCGGGTTGAGGTTTCCTTCCCCGCCGATGTGCGCGGTCTTACCTTTGAACTCGACTCGTGAGGCACTGCCACCCAGCCACCGAGCGGCCACGGTCGGCTCCCGGTCGGCCGCGGCTGGATCCTGAGTCACCCGCTCCTTCGTTTGCTGCAAATCGGTTACGTTTACGCCATTGATTGTCGCCATGATTTTCCTCGTTTGTCCTCATTAGTTGCCACTCAAGGATACACCCAGGCTACCTGCTTCTCTTTCGTAAAAGTTCCCGAATCTGCCTTGATGCTATTTCTGGCCGCTGGCTACCCAGCAAGCGTACGGAAACACCACCTTGTCGTCTTTCTGGAAGGGTTTAGTGGCCTCGATGACGGCTTGCTTAGCCCGCTCACGCGTTTGATCATCGGCATTACTTAAAGGGGTAGCGACCGGAGCAACCACATCCATCACAAACTCCCAGTAGTGCTCCGGTGAATCAAAGATACTTTCGCCGATCACCTCGACCTGTCTAATGTCTTTCAGGTCTGCCTGCTCAAGAAACTGGCTAAGCAACTCCGGCTGGCTGCAGCGAAACACGCCGGGTGTATCCGGGGGAGGAGCGGGCAAGTCGAGCAGTTTGTTGATCGTGCCAGCCGCGGTTGTCGCCCAGGGATTTTTGGCCGGTTCAGACCAAGCTGCCAGCGCCATCTTGCCGCCGGGTTTAAGCACCCGGGCCATTTCCTTTACGCCGGCAGTCGGATTGGCAAAGTACATCACGCCCAAGCGACACACGATTGAGTCAAATTCGCCATCTGAAAATGGCAGGCTCTCGGCGTCGGCTACTTTGGCCTCAAAGTTTTTCAACTCCCTGGTTTGAGCATTCTTGCCAGCGATTTCTACCATGTCCTCAGCCACATCAGTCGCCACCACCTGAGCCGCACGAGTAGCCGCCGTCAAGCCCGGCTCCCCGGTACCAGTTGAGACATCTAAAACGCGATCGGTTGGCTTGATCTCCGCCTGATCCAATAACTCAGAGCCAATGGGCGCCAGCCAGTTAATAACCCATTCGTCCCATTTTTCCCAGCCACCAGAGAACTTATTCCAAGTCTGGCGCTGTTGCTCTGTAGTTTGATTAGTTGAACTCATACTATTCCTTGTTACTTTCTTGAGGATACATTGGAGAGCAAGGAACTCCTAGTTAATCTAACCAAAATCATTAACAACAAGGTCCGGAGGATCTGACAACCCGGTCTATCAGATAACTGCCCTATCTGGCTCCGAAAAGTATCCTATGTTCGAACCAAAATCGGAGAGGTTACTTCTTCGAATGGCCAAGACAGCTCAGCACACAGCAACCTAACGACTAGCTATTGAGATGTTGGATAGCATATTCTGCCTCAGTGGGCGTGAACTTCTCACCGTGCGCTGAGGTTAGCTGATCTCGAATAGCTGCTGGCGACATGTTCATAGTGCTTTGGTATTCCTTCGCTTTGGCGAGGGCATTTGCGTTCCAATCGGCTTCTACCTTACCTACCGCATACTTTGCGGCCTTTACTGAAAACTTTTCACCATACTGCGACACTAGCTGGTCATAGACACCCTGTTTGGACATGTGCATTGTGTTGGCGTAATCAGTAGCTTTAGCAAGGGCAGATTTGTACTCTGCAGGCACTGCAGGGTCCTCGCTTTCCGCGTTTTGACCAGCCTGATTTCCTGCCTGCTCAACTGGCGTTTCACAACCTGACGCTCCCATCGTAAGAGCGACGACAACAAGCACTGCGGCTAATCCTCTGAGTTTTGGAGCCTTCATCATTACCTCCTACGATTGTGCCCTTAGTAAGGGCCTAAAGGTTTATTGCTTCAAGGCCAATCTAACACACACGTGGACCAAAAAAGCTGTTCGACGTAGTGCTTCTGCGGGTAAAATCTCAAGCCTAGCTCGCCAGTCGGGTTGGGTGCCAAATGGGGAGTGTCTATTCATCTGTTATCCGGAGTATTCGGTTGCCCAAGCAAACTGCACTAGGGACGCACTCGGAACTTTGGATAATTGGCTCGTCGGAACCGATCAGGTACCGGCTCCGGCTGAAAGCCGAAGGAATCACCGTGCACGAGTATCCGACGGCCAACGGCCGCCGACCTGAATCGCACTGATGTTCGACGACCCAAATGAGAAAGCCCTCAGATTGCTGACCGCGAGATGCGGAGCGCTCTGAGGGCTTTGGTAAGGACGGCTAACGGGCCACCGGCAACAGGATCGTAGGTTTGGATTCTGCTACCCGATGATGGCGGCGAGGCCGTCGGTTGGGTGATTGTGGTTTGATTTTCTTGATTTTGTATACCGTGATTCGCTCCTTGAAGCCGGTGAATGTCGCCTCTTTGGTAGACTTCTGAACGAGACGTTCCAAGCCCGGTTGGGGCGGCGGCTCTTGAGTGAAACTCCGGTAGATAATCACGTAGTCCGCGTGCGGCTTGCACAATCGCACGTGATACAGCTTGCAGTACGGTTGCGGGATGACGTCCCCGACCGCTTCCTCGGTAATGACCAGCGCCTGCGGCGGCAGATACGTCTGAGCATACTGCCCGACTGCCGCCAAGGCATTGTCTTCCCGAGTGACGATACGTTGGACGTACGTCACCGCGTTCACCACCACCAGGGCTACCAGCCCGGCGATGGCTACCATCCGTACATGGGTGAACCGCTCCCGTACGAACGCGGCCACCTCGACAGCCAGGTACATATACAGCGGAACCAGCACCAGCAACGAATACTGCGGGAACTTCAGGTTGATAATCGCGAAACACGCCAACCCTGCCGCACTCCAGGCGTAGAGCAGACTGTATGGACGGATCGAGTGAAGATCCCTCCAACGGATTGCCTCTACCGTTCGCCCGACGACCAGGACCACTCCTGCCAGCGCCAACAGAATCGTGGCGTAGAAGATGTAGTACTGATCGACCGTCGGCTTGATGAAATCACCGACACTACCGACGGTACCGCGACTATCGTGGTTTCCGAACGTCCGTTCGAACTGCACGAAGGTAGCCGTCCAGTAGTCGTTGTGTCCACCGTGCTGGTAGATGATCGTCATGCCAATGAGATAGGCCACGACCACCGCACCTACTGCCGTCAGCAACTGCAGGTGCTGACGGTGTTGTTTTCGGATGATCAGCCAGTGCAGCAAGACGACCGGCACGAGGTAGGCTCCCACGTGCTTGAAAATGGCCGCCGAGCCGATCAACAGTCCGGCCGCCAGGAACCGATTCCGGCTCCCGGTCTCTACCGCCGTGGCATATAGCCAGACCGCGGCGATAACGATCACCAGCAACGTGTTCTCTATCCAACTGATCCGGTTGCAATACACCAGCCAGCCGTCGGTAGCGAGGAGAACGAGTACGATGATGGCCGCCCGGCCCAGATACCGGCGCATGAACAGGTACGCCAGCGTCATGAATACGAGCGACATCAGTCCTGCCAGCACCCGCGCCGACGTCATTCCCGCGCCCACCAGCTTGAACCAGCCGGCGAGTGTCAGGAAGTAGAAGGGCGGATGGTACAGATAGGGTTCAACGGGTGAGCCGAAGTCCGGCTTTACCCCGAGAACCCCCAGGTGAGCGAGATGAGTCGCGATGTTGGTGTACACCGGCTCATCCCACTCATAGCCCGGTCGACCGTCGATAGCCCAGAAGCGGATGACCGCCGCCAGACCAAGTACGCCGACGACGACCATCCATTGCTTCTGTATTCGAGTCACGACTGCTCCTTAAACGAGTACTCGGTCTTGAGCATCAAGCACGCCGCTCGAAACGACCTGGGTCTTCTCGGGAATATTCTTCCCTTGCCAGAGTCGTTCGGTCAAAGCGATGGCATACGTCATGCCAAGTACGAACGTGATGGCGGGATAGAAGAACCCCGCCGTCGATTGCGCTCGCACCGCGCTCAACAGCCCCAACAACACGCCTCCGCCCAGCCCTGCCAACGCCAACGGCGGGAACAGGACGCTGGCTGGCACCGCAACGACAGCCAAGGCCGCCGCAAGATACACGGTGGCGAGCTGTTTGAGACGGAGCCTGCCGAACCGGCAGTGCGGGTATTTGTAGATGTAATCTCCGGTCCCTTGACCAGACTGGCGATACTCCTTGATCAGATCCCGGAATCCCTGCCGGTGGTAGTGTCCGGCAACAAGCCGGCCGGTACAGAGAATCCGATACCCGCGGTCGATGATGTGGCGGAACCACTCGTAATCCTCGTAGGTGAATACGAAGTGAGGATCCATCTCGCCGACATCTTCCACGAGCTCCCGGGTTACGAACACATTCGCCGTGACCGGCGGCTTGAATCCGTTCCGGCCGTAGCTCTCCGAGGTCAGTACATAGTCCTTCTCCATCCGGGGAGTCTTGCTCCCCAACTGGTTCCGGTCGGCGTACTGTCCCCAAAATCCCCAGTCCATGCTTCGCATGGAACCGGCGGCGCAGTCCCAACCGTCGTTGATCAACGCCACTCCCGTCGAAACCCAATCCGCCGGAAGGACCATGTCGCTGTCGGTCAGGACAAGGATCTCGCCCGTCGCGTGCTCGAAGCCTAGATTCCGCTTGGCATTAGCGTCACGGCCGGGACACACGATCTCCGTCTCGATAACGGCAATCCGATTGTCGATGATGAGATCGCGCAACGGTATCCAGGTCGAATCCTGATAGTCTCCCACCAGGATGATCTCGACGTCGCCCGGGTAGTCCTGGGCGATTAACGAGTCCACCGTCTTTCGAATCGTCTGGTGGCTCCGCTTGACCGGAATCACGACGCTGACACTGGTCAACGGGATACTCCCCCGTTCTGGGGGGGGTATCGCCGAAATGGAACCGTCGCCTTCATCCTTTGCGGGCATGAAGACAAACCGGTCGCCGACCACGTAGTTAATGATCGTGGCCGCGCCGATGCAGATGGTGTTGGCAATCAAGTAGTGAATGCCGACGGCCACCAGCCCGGCGAACAGGACAAAATTAAACGGAAAGGCGAGGGCCCACCTGGTCGCGTTGAACTTCCCGAATCGCACGAGCCACTCGGAAAATCCCCGCACCGGACGGTCCCGCCAGGTGATCTTATGGTTTAGTACGAAGTTCAGCTCGATCGCGAGGACCGCCTGAACGACGTACGCCAGCCATGGCGTCACTCCCAGCACGCTGATCTGCAAGATCAGCGAGAGGTAACTGACTCCCATGACGGACACACCGATGGTGCCAAAAGTGAGCTGGCGCCGATACGGCACCCTGCCCCACGCACTGCTTGCCATATGGCGTACAGAAGACATTGCTGCCCTTTCTCTTGGGTGTTTGAAAAGACAAGTTGGTAAGGAACGGCTTGCTTACAGCGCTGCAAGAAGGACGAAAAGCCTTTTACACACTGCGGGATATAGTACAAAAACCGCTTAACCATGTCAAATTTTATATCTCGCCAGAGACCCTATGCGTTAGGACTGAGTAAGACAGCTCGGTGGGAACATTGGGAAGTTGAGATTTCTTCGCACAATGTTGCCCACCGAGTACTTGATTTATTCAGACCTCCGGACTCGGACAAGGCGGGTGTGGAACTATGTAACCTGGGTATTTCCGTCGAAAACATAATTACCGGTCGCCCAAATCTTGTCGTTCCCGCTACCCTCGATTCGCGATACCTGGGTTCCATCTCGCACGAGGTCGGTTTGCCGAACCAGGCCTTTATCCTGAGCCTCGCTCCAGGCTTGGGTCGGCCCTTGACCCCAGGGGTTCCACGGGGTCAAGTCGTCTATGACGATGATCGTCGACTCATGACCAAGTGAGCGAAGGTTCTCCAGATCTGCACTGGCCACGGCATAGGTATGGCCCCCGTCGACGAACAGCATGTCGAAGCGCTGCTGTGGATACTTCCGGGTAAACGCCGGGACCGTCTGCAGGGAGTCGCCGAGAATCAAGGTGTGCCTTCCCGGAAATCGCTGGTCGATGAAGCGCTTGGCGGCCTTCACGTATGCATGGGAACCGAGGTCGAAAGATATTACCTCGATGTCGGGCCTGGCGCTGAGGAAAGCGTAACTTGAGTGGCCGCCGTTAAAACCGACCTCTCCGACTGACTTGACCCACACCTGCTCCTTCAAGAGCTCCATAAGGTAGGAGTGCTCCGCGCGGGATGAGTATCCCTCCAAGAAGAGAAGGTGTAGCCCCAATCGGCGGTTAAGATGACGCATCGGATCAGTCGGATTGACGACTGATCTGAGCGCGCGAAGCATTTCGTACAAATGATGGTAGAAACCGGCTTTCGTTCGAGAAGGCATCTTCACCGTTCCTTGTCCGAGGTATGTAGCGGGCTGATTGTTGAGGTCCGTGAAGAAATTGTCTGGGACAATCCCAACAAGCCATTCTACCGAGTAACGACCCTTCGGCACAAATTGGCTACTGTTCACCGGTGCAAATCATGCGTCCAGTTGGCGTAAGCCGACAAATCAGTTCCTGGGAAAGGACCGCCAAATCTATGCACACCAGCATACGATTCGGCACCTTTCCCTCCCCCTGAGCACATCTCTCTACGAGGTGTCCTGAGGAGGATCAACCGTGTTTCATGCTCACCAGTCGGGTTGGGTGCCCCCTTTAGCTGACGAGACGACTACGCCGTGCGGCGTTTGTATAGCCAGAGAGCGATCGGCATACAGGCGGCCAGAATGACAAAACACCAGAGCAGTGCCTTCCAGACAGCGCCGTTCGCGGGAGTGCCAAGCGCGAAATGTCGCGCCGCGTTGACTACCTGGGTGATCGGCTGGTTCTTAACGAAAGGCTGCAACCAGGTCGGCATCGTCTGTACCGGCACGAAGACCGAGCTAGCAAAGACTAGTGGGAAGATAAAAAGGAAACCTGCCAACTGAGCGGTTTCTGTATCCCGCACGGCCAGACCGATGCAGGCAAACACCCACGATAGCGTAAATCCGAAAAGGACCGCGATGCCAACCATGGCCAGCGCATTCCCAAATCCGGCCTGGAAATGGAACCCGAGTAACGTACCAACGATTAGTAGAATGCCGACCACCACAACATTCCGTAAGACGTCGGCCAAGGTTCGGCCGGCAATCACCGCCAACCGGCTCATCGGTAACGACCGGAACCGATCGATGATGCCTTTACCCATATCCTCGGCGAGCCCTATCCCTGTTTGTACGCCGCCAAACATCACGATCTGAATCAGAATCCCCGGCAGTAGGTAGTTAATGTATTGGCCACCGGCCGCGGCCGTGCTCGCCCCGAGTGCCCCGCCAAAAACGTAATTGAACAGCAAGAGGAACATGACCGGCTGAATCGACGAGAACACGAGCAGTCGTGGCAGGCGCACGTAGCGGAGTAAATTACGCCGGGTAATGGTCCAGGTATCGACGATCGGCCAGTGCAGTTGTTCAGCGAGCAGCATGGCTTGTCTCCCTTTGAGGATTCTGGTTGGTGTCTTTCGTCGCCGCCCCCGTCAGACTGAGGAAGACATCGTCCAACGATGGTTGGTGCAACGAAAAGGAGGACACCCGGATTCGGGACCGGTCGAGAGCACCGGCAATGCCCGCCAAGCTCTTGGCATGATTGGTCACCGGAACGCTAATGGTCAGACCGGTTTCATCGAAGGCCGGTTGCTTCGAAGCAAACCGTCGCACGGCACGCAATGCCGCCGGCCGGTCCGCGTCTTTTTCCAGAACGAACTCAACCATGTCACCGCCGAGCTGTGCCTTCAGTTGAATACTGGTTCCTTCGGCAATGACCTTACCCTGGTCAATTACCGCGATCCGGTTGGCAAGCTCGTCGGCCTCTTCAAGATACTGGGTCGTGAGGAGGATCGAGGTTCCCTCGCTGACGAGTTCCCGAATGATGTTCCAGAGATCGATACGCGTTTTTGGATCGAGCCCGTTGGTTGGCTCGTCTAGGAAAAGAATCTTCGGCCGGCCGATCAGGCTGGCACACAAATCGAGCCGTCGCTGCATACCGCCGGAGTACGTACGAACCGGCCGATTCGCGGCCTCGGTTAACTCAAATCGTTCGAGCAATTCCTGGGCTCGGCGTTTAGCCTCTTGAGCCGACAGTCGATACAAGCGCCCGGTCATGTAGATATTCTCGTAGCCGGTCTGGAATTCATCGACCGCCGCATACTGGCCAGCCAGGCCAATTACTTCCCGTACCCGCTGCGAGTTGCGAACGGCGTCAATCCCGAGCACTTTAACGGTGCCTTTGTCCGGAACGAGCAAGGTCGAGAGCATCCGCACCAGGGTGGTTTTGCCCGCACCATTCGGACCGAGCAACCCGAACACCGTTCCCTGCTCGGCTTTCAACGACAGTCCATCCAGGGCCGTTACCTTGCCGAAGTGCTTGACCACCCCCTTGGCCTCGAAGGCGTTACTCACGGCCAGCTTTCTCAACCGCCTTAAGCATCGCCTCGGTGCGAGACCTGATGTGATCAGAAAAGGCTTTGACCTTTTCCGGCTGCATGAGCATTAGGGTGCCGCTATGCCGGCCGCTCATCACCAACAGCGTATCGCCGGTTTTGAGTTTCATTTGCTTCCGAGCCCCGGCCGGGATTACTAGTTGGCCCTTCTGGCCAATCGTAGCCGTCCCGAAGAACGCCGGACCCTCGAATTTTGCTCCTCTGGTCTTCTTCATATGTATGAATTGTATAACTTTTCATACCTTTTAAACAATAGATTCGAACCAGAATCCGATGCCCTGTGTTCGTCCCCTTGCCCCGTGATTTTAGCCTGGATAAAACGTCAATCGGGTTGGGAACCGGCTATTCCGACGCGGTTGAGGAGTTTCTACGGATTGCTGGGAAACAATACGTTCGGGTTGGTGACTATTTTTGAGATTCTTTCAGGCAGTTGAGAGCTTTCTGGTGTTTGGTTCTACACCATCCCTAATGGCTCACCAGTCGGGTCTGGAACCTTTGGCGTTTTTCGTATGCACCATTGAGGGCTTTCTAAAAGCATTATCAGCTCAGGCACGGAATGGGACAAATGGGACACCCTAAAAAGGTATTTGTTGTTCCGGTAAACTTGCTTACTTATCTAGCACTGGTGGCTTGAGGCGCCTACGTAAGCCCTTTGGCTTTTTCTCCCAAGTAACTTGCTTAAACATCCCTAACTCTTGTTGGTTAACTGGATTCGCAGCATATGGATTATGCAAAACCTCGATGTCCCAGGGGTCAACAAACATTTCTTGTGATCCAATGACAGCGGAGAGGCTAGCATGTTGGTTATCTAAGAAAAATCCGAGATCCACGGGCGACTGCCCCTTGGGAACCGATTTCCTCTGCGCACGACTGACTCTGATAACCTCAAATGTTTTTGCATCGTAATGGACCTCCTCATCACCGAAGCCGAACAACGCTTCTTCAACTATGCTCGGATCGTCATGGCCATGACCCATCACAGACCAAGCGCTGAGGTCTCCGAGGTTGATAGCAATGATACGCGGCTTGTCTCTCGAGACAGTGCTGTTTTCAACCCATGCCGAGTATTGTTTCTCCTTCTCCTGGAGGGCGTTGGCGATTCGCAACTTCAGTAGATCTTTAGGAATCGGTTTCATTTCAGTGCTAGTGAGTGGAACCTCAAAGTCACCGCTGCCACGAGCCGGGCAAACGCACTCAATATGAAAGTTCTGTGTTTGAAGATCGGGACCGTCAGCTGATTTCTTAGGCAACAGAGTAAATCCAGAATCCAGAAAGAGGCAGCCCATATTCATCTCCCACATCCTTCTGCGGAATTGCCTTCCTAGTTCAGGTAGGAAGTCAGGGTCAGCGTAAGGTTTAAACTGCTGCCACTGCTTCTCGATCCGGTTCCGATTATTCTCGTAAACAGCACCGGCAATGTAGTCCCGGTCAAGTTTTGGATTGTCGACTTCAACCTTTTCAAAATCCCGTGAGTGAGAAATGACTGGCAAGCTATCGCTGAAAACTTCCCCCATGTTCAATCACCTATTTCGGCTTGGTCCAGTTTCTCGAAATATCTATCAATAGCGGTTTCCGCAAGCCGATGAAGTGCGTCCCTAAACTGGATAATTTCTTCGTCGGATAAGTCTTTAGCCTTATCACCAAGTCTCTTTTGATATTCCTCAATCGTCAGCATTGGCTCAATTTCCGGAGACCGCAGAGATCTGCGCCTTTACACCTTTGTCTATTGCCTGTTTTTCCGTTTCCGACATGTCGTCCGTTATGAGCCACACCTCGCCCAATTCCACATCGTTCGTAATCGGAGGGCTCGGATGCTTCTTCTTAGTAGCGCTACACCGGTGCAGGAGCACTTGGAAGATTCGTACCATGGCCAACGTATCGAGTTTGCAGTACGTCAGTAGGTCCTTATAAACCTTCTCACGCTCAGCCTGATTCGCACTGGCTTTGACTGTTACTCGGATCCACTCTTGCTGGGCAAATAGTCCCTCGCCAATGTCCAAGTTGGTATAGCTAAGGTGCGGAACCATTACCGGCAGTACAGCTTTGAGTGAGGCGCTTCCAAAGCAATGGCCATCCGCATACATGCCATCGAACGGATCCATGAGATCAATAGTCCGTTCAGTTAGGCAGCTAAGAAATTCCTTATGTTGTGGGAACTGTTCCGCCATTTTTTCGTTGAGGCCAATCTCGGTTCCCTTGTGCCACGCCACCGCAGTACCCGCCTCACCTACGTCGTCATGTAGTTGCTGAGCGAGCTGATCCGAAGGGTCACTCGCTTCCCGGTGCAAAAATTCTTTGTGTTCGAGACGCCCATCTTTGTGCAGGATGTGAAGCGAGTACTGAATCGGCACCTGGCCATGCGGCTTCATACCATCGAACAGGGGTAATGTGGCGGCTGCCGTCTCGTAGTCGTAAAAGTAGAGCGGGTACTCCACGGAATCGAGGAACTCACCTAGTTCCTTTTCATTAACTACCGGCTGGTCGTCCTTAAGTGACTGAATGCACGCTGTTTGATTCGGATTAAATTTGAAGGAGTCGTCCCTGAGGTCGATCTTCTCGATGCGTTCGATGCCAGCATCCTCGAGGGCGGCGGTAAGCTTTGGGGTCAACCTAGGTAGTCGGTATATCGTTGTTTCAGGCAGTTCGGGATGCATTTTGAGATAAACTTCCCGCCATTTGCTCAAAGCCGACACCACATCCTTTGGTGAGAGGTCGGGGCACGAGTCCAGGTGTAACACGCGAACCGCATCGGTAATTTGCTCTTCCGCCTTGGCGAGTCGCTTCTCTACTTTCTCGGTGATATCTGTTTCTGCTACTACTGCACCTGAGTCGATTTCTCCCTGCCGGATGTACTCTTTATTGAGGTGCATAACCCTGCACCGCTTAACGGGATAACCTGCACGCTCGAGTAGGATTTTTTGGAAAGCCAGGTCCCATTCGTGTTCGGGCTTAGCCTTGGTACTGGATTTGATCTCAACTAGATCAACTGTTTCATCGTCGTTCCGAAGGAGAACGTCCGCTATACACAGAAGTTCCCCTGCTCGGAATTGACCTTGCAGAATTGCAGTAGCTCCGGACTCCAAAGCCTTTTTCGTCTCAGCAGCGGCGCGATCAAACGGCGCATCGATCCGCACCGCATTCGGGAACTTAGCCTCAGCATAGGGCTCGAATTCCTTTCCCGACTCTAGTCGCTCCTGAAGCGTCTTGGGAATTTCAGGAAGCTTATCCGGGTCGTGTTTCTTCAACCATAGCCAGGCAGGATGGTAGCGGTAACAAAAGATATAGTCTGATTTCGAAACGTAATCGGCGCTCATGCGCCCACCCTCTCTACAGCCTGCTTAATACCTGCCGAGGGTCTACTTCTTCTTACTTTTTTGGGATGAAGCACTTCTTTTCACCTTCCCCGCCGCAGCTCCCGCGGTCACCATACGTCCTTTGTATCCATCACCAGCGCTAGCAGACGATCTTGGGCCAGGTAACCTGCTCTGGAAATCTAGGGCGAAATCCTCAGCTGAGCGGGGATCTGTATTGAAGAATTTGAAACCAATGTTCTTAATCTCCTGATACCCACGCTTCTTCACTTCCTTGAGATACTTCCGATAATTGCGCGAGTCTTCTTTTGAAGCATCGAAAGACACCTCGCTGTTTTCAAGGCCAATCAGTGCTTCCTCTTTCCAAGCGTCGTGCTCAATAAGATGCCCGCCCTTCGGTTCGATCACACACTGGTAGTACATCTTCTTGTTCTTGTGATCGTTGATTATCAGTAGGTAGTCCGGCGCAAAGCGGCGACCATCAGCTGGACTGAACATCCAGTAGTCCAGTTCATTGCGAATCACATAAATGTCTGCCTCTGCGAATCGAGCATGGAGTTCATCAATCTGGGTTGCCAGCCATTTTACGAACTTCTTCTCCTCGCTGGTGCCGTAATTTTCGTCATAGGCATACCACTGAGCTGACTGGACATCGTAACGCAAGGTGGAGTTCTCGTGATTGGTTTGCGGCCTTGCCCGCTCGTCGCTCGAGACATGGGTAATTTTCCCAGTTTCTTCGTCCTTCTTAGGAAAAGCCATGAGGTATATGGATTTTTCATCCTCGAAAACCTTGCTGAGTGAGACCGGCCTGAATGTGCCGCTGCCAACGATCCTCGGCATATTCAGATCAATCGATTTCCGTACCTCAGGCAATATCACACCAACTAGGAGTTGGAGTTTTTCTTCTGGGTTGAGTTGGTGGATGTCCTTGCCTTCCTCATAGGTGTACTTGATTTCGTAGCGTGGTAAATAGTCTTCAATAAGTTCATCAACAGTCTTGAGACCAACGATATGCTCAACAAGATTGCCATGGCGGAAGAACCCACTTTCTGCGGCAACCAATGCTTTGCGAATGATCGGCTCGGAAAAGAACTCGGGCGTGATTCTTATTACTTTCGTACTTTGACTCGCAACTGCTTGGTTCTCCTCGTAGTCCGAAAGCGCACGAGCGCGCAGGTTATACGAGCTAGCCTTAATGATCTTGTTGAATGTAGTGTCTATCTCTTCATCACTGGTCTTGTCGCGAGGAATTGATTTATTAACCAGCACAAAGCCATTCTTATATGTTTCGCTTTCGAGAAACTTCTTCTTCATTCGAATCGTCTTCTCTTCAACTCCCTCGTTGATGATGCCCTCGCCGAGTAAGTCACGTTGCAGGTTTTCCAAGAACATTCCAGTTTTGACGAAATGATAGACCAGCGTCTCCAGCGCTCTTCCCGTGTCGTACGGATCCCGGTCGAACTTGCGGCGGAAAATGTCGGTCTCAACGTTCCGTTTGAACTCCTCAAACATTCCTTCCTCGTCCCTGGTGTACTCCTTGGGAAGTTTGTACGGACAGAGCCGGGCGCCCCGGCCAATCAGTTGGATATCTTGC
>JAUYKS010000014.1 GCA_030699935.1 bacterium
AATAGGAGTTCGTAGGTTTTCATGCTTCTCGTGGACTGATGCCCCGTCCGGTCGCGAATCGATCGATTCGGGGGAAAAGCTCAGTACGACTCAGTGTATCGTCGTGGAGTGCTAGAGACAAGCGTCGGACGAGCAATAAAGGAACGAGTAATCCAATGGTAGCTTGCTTCTATGAGGATGTCAAGCGGGAGTATCATCGAACCACATGGCGCGCACGCGGACACCGCAGGTTGAGGGGGAAGACCGGCAGGTCGAAGGCGTCGACTTTCCGGTCGAGTACGCGGAGTTGCCCAAGCCGGAACTGGCCGAGGCGCTTGAGAATCCGTTCGAGGGGTACCGCGTCTACTCGGACGTGACTGACCGCAAGGAACTCGAGGCGTTCGCCGAGAGCAAGGTCGCGGAGAACGCGAGCATCATCGGCACGGAAATCTGGGTGCTTTGGAACGAGGAGACCGGTGCGACCTACATCGCCGACCGGCGTCCCGCGCCGTGGCAGGCGCTGGTCCAACGGGAGGCGGGATTCACGCGGTACTACGGACACGCCCGGCAAGAGCGCGGCGGCTTCATCCCGCCGGGCGAGGTCACGTCTCCGTACTGCACGATAGCGTCCATCAGTATCGACCGAGACTTCGGTTGGGAGGCCGACTACCTCGCCGTCCGGGACCGGTTGTCGGAGCCGTTCACGGCGGAGTCGGCCGGCGAGTCGGACGAGGAGTTCTGCGCCCTGGTGCTCGAGGCGGCGGACCGGAAGACCGTCAAAGCGAAAAGCTTCCAAGGGTACGTCCTCCGGAGACCGGGCAGCGGGACGTTGGGTATGGGAGACGATCGGGTCTCCATAGAACCGCCGGTCGAACTAGACGTTCCCGAGATTCCCGGTCTGTCCGAAGGTTCCTTCGCGGATATGCTGGTGGGCGGGAACGGCCTCGGTCTCTGCAAATACCGCGGCGAACTGCCGTCGATCGACGGCTTGTCCGGCGAATGGGTCGCGCTGGAATTCGGTCCGCGGCAGCTGGACCAGCAGGCGTTCATGGAGATCGTCGCCGCGCGGATCGGCCACGGCGCCCGCGTCCACGTGGAAGGGGTCAGCGGCCAGGCGAGGGTGCTGATTCCGATCAAGTTCGGCTTCGCGGAGTAAGAATCGCGGAGTAACCGTTATCTCAATCGACGTGGATCGTCAGATCGGTGCGGGCGCGCACGTCGTACTTCTTAAGATATTTTTCGTACAAAATACGGAAATTCCGTTCAAATATCCTGGACCGTTCCCTGGTTTGGTAATTGTCACCACGAACTGCAATGTGCCGCTTGAGTCGCCGCCGATCAGCCTCATCCCAAGAGCCATCGAGGTAGATCAGCCGGTCGATCTCCGGACCGGCGGGTGACCTGAACAGCAGACTGCCTTCCAGCAGCATTGCCGGTTTCGACAGGTCGTATTCGACCGTCCGGTCGTAGTCGTCGGTATCCCGGTTATAAATCTGAGAAGTAAATTTGGCGTCGGACCGGCGGTATGCGTTGATAACCCGTTCGAATTCCTCGTACTGGTACCAACCCGATTTTTTCCAATCCAGTTGCCAGTTGGCTTCAGACCGGATCGCGTCTCGGACAGCTCGCTTGGCCAGGTAATCGTCAAGACGGACTTGCAGCAAATCCGGTAACTGCTGACGAAGGTACTCGTGCAAAGTAGTTTTTCCGACCGCACTGTAGCCCTCGATACCGATAACCAGTTTGAGTTTGTGATCGGCGTCTTTGAGCCAGCGCTCCACCTGTTCAAGGATCGGCTCGGCGATCTTTTCGATCTTTTTCATGACCCGTGCCGGATGTGCATGACGTCGCCGTCCTGGACGACGTAGTCCTTGCCTTCCGTCCGCTGCTTGCCGGCGTCGCGCGCGGCTGATTCGGAGCCGGCGGCGACGTAGTCGTCGTACCCGATCACCTCGGCGCGGATGAACTTGTCCTCGAAGTCGCCGTGGATCGTGCCGGCGGCCTGCGGGGCGGACGAGCCGGCCTTGATCGGCCAGGCGCGCGCCTCCTTCGGTCCGGCGGTGTAGAAGGTGATCAGGTCGAGCAGCTCGTACCCGGCGCGAATGAACCGGTTGAGGTTCGGCTCCTCGAGCCCGACGTCCTTCAGGAAGTCCGTGCGCTCTTCGGGCGCCAGCGCGCCGATCTCGGCTTCGATCTTGGCGGAGACCGCGACGATTCCCATGCCGCCGTCTTCGGGTCCGCCTTGTTCTTGGGCCCAGCGTTCCGCCTCCTGATAGAAACTGTTCGTGCCGGGCTTGGCGACGTCACCCTCGTCGACGTTCGCGACCACGATCATCGGCTTCAGCGTGATCAACGGGAGCGGCGGTCCGGCGGCGAGCTTCTTCCGTTCGTCGGCGTTGAATTCGGTGGCCGCCGCACTCGCCGGCTGCTCGCCGTCGAATGCCGCCGCGATCCGCTTCAGCAGTTCCAGACGTTCGGCAGCCTCCTTGCCGGCGGTGCCGGATCCTTTGGCTTCCTTCTCCAGCGGGCGCAGGAGTTTTTCCAAAGTCTGCTGATCGGCCAGGATCAGCTCCAGTAGCACCGTCCGGAGGTCGTCGACGGGGTTGAGCTTGCCGGCCACGTGGGTGACTTCGGAATCCTCGAAGCAGCGGACGACCAGCGCGACCGCGGTAGTCTCGCGGATGTGGCTGAGGAACTGGTTCCCGAGCCCCTCGCCCTTATTCGCCCCGGCGACCAGCCCGGCGATGTCGACGAACTTCACGGTGGCGGGGACGACCTGCTCCGGCTTCACCAGTTCGGCGAGCTTCGCCAGCCGCGGATCGGGCACATCAACGATGCCCTCGTTCGGCTCGATCGTGGTGAACGGCCGGTTGGCGGCCTCGGCCTGCGCGCGTTCGAGCAGCGCGTTGAAGAGCGTGGACTTGCCGACGTTCGGGAGGCCGACGATGCCGATGGAGAGGGACATCGCGTTACTTCTTTTCCTCACGAAGGGTGTGCAGCGTGGCGACCACCGAGGGATTATCGCTCGGAAGATACGTAACCCGGCTTCCGTATACTTCCTCGAGTGCGCCGAAGAACTCATCTGCCCACGAGGGCGAGAGCGAAAGCACGCCGGCAAAATCGATTTCCACCTCGCCAGCGTCCACGTCCAGCGTGGGACGGATGGCGGCGAACGCCTCCTTGCCCGCGGGGCGGGAGGTCAGGACTTCTCCGAATTTTCTCAGTTCGATTCTCATTTACTTGTCAGTACTCGATCTTAGTTACTACACCACGAACGTTATTGCCCGCCAGACCTATCTTCAAGCGGCCGTCTTTTTTCCCGACGGTCGCGACGGCGGTTCCCGACTGCAGGCTGATGGCGATCGGGTTTCCCTCCGCCACGTCCCGCACGTACTTCAGGCCGTTTCCTCTTTGCTCGGGGGATCGCCCCGATACGTACTCGGTCATCGCGACCTCCAGGGCGGTGACGTCATCCTGCAAGTCGGCCCGGACCCTTGATAACGTCGCCCTGATTCCCACTCCTCGGTCGGCTAGCACGACGATACGCTTGTTATGGTCATACGAGAAAAATATGCCCGGCACGTCCGGCCAGCTCCCCAAGTTGTGGTCGAACGAATTGTTACCGACTTCGCCGGCCACCGACGTCACCAGGGAAGCTGACGCGAGCCCGTCCGCACCTGCCTGGATGACTTTTGCCATGCGTTCCAGTCTCGCTCGGAAGCGGTCTTGCGTATCCGAATAGCAGCCCTGGGGAATTTCCGGTGCGACCTCGCTGGCGGCCCAGGCGTTCGCGAGGCCGAAGGAATCACCGCGGAACCGTTCGAGCGTTTCGCGCTGGTAGTACCGGTGCCCGCCGGGGCTTTTCAGGGCTCGTAACGTCCCGATGGCATCCCAGCGGCGCAGCGTCTGCATGGAAACCCCCAGGTAGGCGGCTGCTTCGCTGATCGGCATAGGACCGGACTCGCCAGATTTTGATCTGCTGTTCATGTATAGATATGGTACTAAAAACTATACAAAAGTCAATATATCTAT
This sequence comes from bacterium, assembly GCA_030699935.1. Lineage (GTDB taxonomy): Bacteria > Patescibacteriota > SICC01 > SICC01 > SICC01 > JALYJZ01. Next base: position 4,012 of record JAUYKS010000014.1, read on the forward strand.
ACAAAAAACCAAATATCTATACATTTGTTAAACCCAACCAGGCCAGCGAGTTTGGCCAGCCTTGATGAAGTTGACTTTCGGCGTAACGAAGGTACTATTACCGGTTCGCACTTTACCATCGAGGTTCCCGGAGACGAGAAAAGACAAGGAGAAGAGGGCTCGTCCCCGGGAATCTCATAGGGAGATTTCCTTGTAAGGAAGGAATCACATGCCACGGTGGGATGATGAGGATGTTCACCTCGGTGGCCGAGGCGAAGGAGGGAGGAACGAACCGGAAAGTCCTCCGCCTGGAGCGATAATCGGATCGGTCGTCGGCGTCCTGTGTGTCATCGCCGTCCTGTTCCTGCTTATCGCCTGGCCGTTCAAGAAGCCGCCCGCCGACCAGTGGGCGGTCAGCTACGGAGGCGGGCCCTTCGAGAGCCAGCACTACCAGGGGACGTTCGAGCCCGGCTCGAGCTTCCGGTTCAACGGATGGTTCGACAAGTGGTTCGAGTACCCGGCGACGGTGCGCTCGTACATCGTCTCTAAGAAAGGTGACGAAGGTGACGTGGACAGCAAAGATGCGATCCTCGCCACGACCAGCGATCAGCAGTTGGTCCAGTACGAGATCGTCACCAACTTCAAGCTCAACACGAACCTGCTCCGGAAGTTCCACGAGCAGTTGGGATTGAAGTTCAAGGCCTGGGAGGAGAGCGGCTGGGACCGGATGCTTCGGGATTCGTTCCGACAGCAGCTCGAGAACAGCCTCCAGACCATTTCCCGGCGCTTCGACGTCGAGGAAGTCTGGTCGAGCAGTGCCGCCCTGGCAGAAATCGAGGATGAGCTCGGAATCGCGTTCAACCAGAAGGTCATTTCCCAGCTGGGGGATGAGTACTTCTGCGGCCCCTCGTTCATCCACGACGAACCGGTCGAGGTCGAAGTTCCTCGTCAGAAGAACGGCGAGATCGTGACCGAGATCGTGACCACGCAATGTCCTCCGCTCGAGGTGAAGGTCAAGCAGGTGACGATTCCCAAGGAAGTGCAGGACGCTTTCGAGGAAAACCGGACGTCGGAAATCAAGATCAAGACGAAGGAGAACGAAGTCCGGCAGCGGCGCGAAGAACGCCTGGCGATCCGCCAGCTTCAGAACGTCCTATCACCGAACTACGTCCTGCTCAAAGCGATCGAGGAAGGAAAGATCAAGTTCTGGGTCCTGCCCGGAAGTAGTGATTTGACCCTCCAGACTCCGAACGCTCCCTGACCATTACCAATCGCCCGCGGCGGGTTCGGACTGCTAGACAGTACTGTTAGCAGTCCCCCCGCCCGGGTGTCGTTACGCATAGCGTCTGACGAGACCTGGGAAGTTCAGGTCGAAACGGTAGGCCTCGATGGAGCGACATGGCCCATGGTACAGTGCAGGGTCGTCGTACATTCGAATCCGCACATTCCAACCTACATCCGACAGAAAGGGACACCTTGGATCTCTTGTTTACGCTGGCGTTCATGGGCCCGCTGACCGTACTGATGTTCACTCCGGCCATCGTCACGATCCGCGAGCTCTTCCAGAAAGGATTCACGATCCTCCGACTTGCGTCCGCCCTTTGGTTCACCGTTTCCATGGGCTGGATCATGCCGTACTTCTGGCTGACGTACTTCGGATACTTCGACTAAAAGGCTCTTCGGTGATGCGCCACATCAACCATCGGAGAGTCTTTTTACTTTAAGAAAAGTGTTATCAATCCAGTTCGGAAGTATATTGACCAAATGAAGCCAGCCAAACGGCCTATTCCTTCAGATGTCCGCGAAAAGGTGCTCGGGCGTGACGGGTATCAGTGTAATGAATGTGGTGCCCGCAAAGATGACGGGGCCGTTCTTCATTTGCACCACGTCATCGAAGAGCAGTTTGGCGGTACTGAGGATCCGGACAATCTTATTACGCTTTGCGACATTCATCACAATACGGTCCATATCGGTTTCCAGGCGTACTATCCGGAAAGCAGGAAGACCATCGTCCGGATGGCCGCCATCACCCGGGCGTTGCTTGATTTTATTTGGAGCGCCCTGCCCGTGACCCCGGCATGGCGAGCCCGCCTAGTCCTTAAGTTTCTGACCGGCAAGACTAAGTTTCGTCGAGGACAATGGCCGGTGATCAAGGCGTTGTCTAGGAACGAGAACGTCTTATTCGTAACACCGACGGGATCAGGTAAGTCCTTGTGCTATCAGCTGCCGGGCCTGCTTCGCAACGATCCCACGTTGGTAATCTCTCCGTTGAAGGTGCTTGTGAGGGAGCAAGCTGCTTTTCTTGCCAAGAAGAAGATTCCGGCGACGTTTATCAATAGCGACGTTGGCGCGCAGGATAAGCGGAACCGGATAGCGATGATCCGCGACAAGCTTTTCCGATTCGTGTTCGTCACTCCCGAACGATTCTATGGAAAGTCTTTTCATGCGGATAGTCCGCTGCTGATTCGTTATGGACTGCTCGCTGTCGACGAGGCGCATTGCATTGATAAATGGGGTCGGCATTTTCGACCGGCCTACGCGCAATTAGGGACCTTGCGGAATCATCTCAACAAGCCACCGACGCTGGCGCTGACCGCATCGGCTTCGAAGGACGCGCAGGACCGGATACTGCGCTCCCTCAAGATGTCGCAAGCGAAACGGGTGGTGACGGGTTTCTATCGACCGGAAATCCGCTTGAAGACAAAGCTTATCAAGTCCCATCGCACCACCGATGATCGAGAGCTCTTTGCTCGAAAACTGGAAGCACTCACGCGCTTTGTAGACAATAAGCCGCAAAAGACGATCATCTTCGTACCTACGATCGGAATCGGCGACCGCATCCTTCCGGCCCTCCATGATTCGGTTCAATTCTTTCATTCCAAGAAAGATGCGAAGGAGCGGGAAGCAACGTACCAACGCTTCCGGGAGGGGAAACGAAGCATCCTGATCGCCACTTCGGCGTTCGGCATGGGACTTAATATTCCGGATATCCGTCGGGTAGTGCACTGGAGCATCCCGGCGAATCTAGAAGAGTATTACCAGCAAGTAGGCCGGGCCGGTCGGGATGGCAAGGTCGCTCAAGCACTCCTGCTGTATGCTCCCGGGGACGAAGGACTGACCCGATGGATGAATAAGAAAGCCTTGGAATCGGCAACCCACTTAGGAACGAAGGATCGCGCTTCCGTCGGGTCTATCGAAGAGCGGGAGCTGCGGGAAATGCTCGACTATTTGCGTGCAAAAGATAAATGGCGTTACGTACTCGACTACTTCGGGGAACGGCAGACCTGGCTCAGCATGTTTGCCAAGAGTCTGTGGCGATCCGTACGGTACTAACCCTTCCCGTGAAACTTCTTATGCACCTCCCGCAGCTGGGGGTTGGTGACGTGGGTGTAGACCTGGGTCGTGGTGATCGAGGCATGGCCGAGCATCTGCTGGACGGACCGGATGTCTGCACCGTTCCGGAGCAGCCCGGTCGCGAAGCTGTGGCGCAGCGTGTGCGGGGTCACGTCTTTCACCAGTCCGGCGGCTGCCGTGTACTTCTTGATGATCCGCTGGATCGACCGCGGCGTGAGCCGGAGGTCCGCGCCGTCCGCCTCCCCGTCCGCCTTGCCTGACTTTCCGCCACCAACCGAATCGCTCCGCGTGAGCAACGGCTTCATCGCGGACTTCCGCTTCAGCAGATAGGCGCGCAGGTGCTCGGCGGCGCGGTCGGAGAGGAAGACGAGCCGCGGCTTGTCGCCCTTGCCGCGCACCATGAACTCGCCGCGCTCGGCGTTCACCTGATCGGTATCCAGCGAGCAGAGTTCGGAGACGCGGAGGCCGGTGGAGTAGAGTAGTTCGAGGATCGCGCGGTCGCGGAGGCTGGTGAACGTATCCTTGGTCCCGGCGGATTCGAGCAGGCGCTCGGTCTCCTCCGGCGTCAGGAACTCGACGCTGCGGCGCTCGGTCTTGCCGAGCTCGATCTTGTCGGCGGCCAGTGTCTTCACGTCCCGCTTGGCGAGGTACTTCAGCAACGCCCGGATCGCGATCACGTGGTAGTTCTGGGTGAGCCGGCCCAGCTCGCCGGTGGCGCCGTCTCCGGGCCGGTTCGGCTGGCGGTTCAGCCAAAGCCGGAAGGACCGGACCGCGTCGATCGAGATGTCCGACGGCTTGGTGACGCCATTCTTGGCGCCCCAGGCCGCGAACCGCCCGAGGTAGTGGTCGTAGTTCCGGAGGGTGAGCCGCGAGAGCTGCTTCTCCACCTCGCAGTACTCGAGGAACTGCGTGATCGCTTCCGCGAGTTCGGTCTTCACGCGCACAGGCTTCGCTTCTTTCGGTGTCGCTTTTTCCGGCATGCGCCTGCATTGTGCGACATCTGGCGTGGAAAGGACAGTCGGGGGATAGTGGTAAGTGAAGCCTTTTAGTACCCTGGAACGTCATGGAAATACCAAACTTCTCATACCGTCCGGAAGGTGAGCCTGTCACCCGGGAGATAATGCTGAATCCCAAGGACTCGGCGCGGAACCGCCTGCTGATCGACAGGCTTAGGCCGGAGACCGATTGCGAGGTCTCGATCGGCGACTTCACGATCCGGATCGAACCCGCCGGATCCGCCTACCGCCTCAAAGGCAACCGGCAGATGGGCGTCATCGGGCCCGGCCAAGCGTTCATGCTCACGCAAAGCGTGGATGGGCGATCGGAGGAGCGGTTGCTGTGCTCGATCGAGAACGCCGAGGGAGGGCTGCACATCGAGGACAGGGGGTCGGAAGTGGATACGCGGGTCAAGTTCCCGTACGACGTGGAATTCGCACTGGATCACGCCGGCGTGATCCGGAGCCCGGAGGATCCCGACGCGATGGACGAACTTCACTTCCAACTACGTGACCTCGCGGAACGGAACCTGGGCGGCTATTCCGACCACGCCTTCGCCCGCGAGACGTATAAGGAGCGCATCCTGGAAGCGCTGACCGAGCATCCGGTGGTCCTTTCCGCTTCGCTCTTCGAACGGTTGGAACGGGAGGAAGTCGAGCTGGAGGCATTGTCCCAGGACGAACGCCGGTACGCGTTCGGCGAGGCGTTCGAAGCCGTCAAGCAATACTGCGAACAGGACCTCGAAGAGGACTACGGCTGTTAGCATGGACTTCCTCCGCCACCTCGACTACCTGATCGTGAAGGCCGCCTCGGAGGCGGGCCGGACCGAACCGTACCGCGACGCCGTCGTGTACTTCTTCGCGGAGCTGCTGCCGTACTTTTTCATCCTCGCCGCGATTGGGATTTACTTCAGCGGGCGCACGCCGCGCCAGAAGGAAAAAGCGCACGATACGGTTTTTGCGATGGTGGGTGCGTTCCTGCTGGCAATCGGTTTGGTCTGGCTGCTGCATGACGTATGGTTCCGCGAACGGCCGTTCGTGACGCATCAGCTGCACTACCTTAAACTGGTCGGCCCTCAGCTGAGTTCCTTTCCGAGCGGACACGCGATGATGTTGTTCGCCCCCGCCGGGACCGTGTATTTCATCGGGAACTTTCCGAAGTGGGGGAAGATCCTCCTCCTGCTAGCGACGTTGGTCGTCGTCGCCCGCGTCTTCGCCGGCGTGCACTACCTCAGCGACGTGACGATCGGGGCCGGGCTCGGGATCGGCATCGGCAAGCTGGTCAGCTGGCAGAGCAAGTCGCTCTCCCGCGACATGCGCTGAGCTGAGTGGATGTCGAGCCTGGATATCTGGAAAAAACGCTTGGTTACGCTTATACTGTAGGCATTCCCGGCTTACCTTCACAGGAGGTGGGATATGAAGACGGTCATCGTCGGGATAGTGCTCTTCATATCGCTGATTCTATTCGCTGGCATCAAGTTGGCCATCGAACTGAATGTGCTTTAGCGGGTCTTCCTGACGGCAGTATCCGTCGCGGTCGCGACGGCGGTTCTGGAAAATGGAGAAACGGAAAGGACGTTTAAATGGAAAGCCACTTGCAAGCAATCGAAGGAGGAGGCGTACAGGAGCCCCATCTGGTCCGGTGGATCGGACGAGGACTCATAATGGTCTGGGCGGCGTTGTTGGTACTCGCCACGTTCCAAAGCCAGATCGAATCATCCTCGGGCGTGGTTTTCATGGGTGCGGTGTCCTGGGTGTTTCTTCTCGCAGGCTGCGCCCTAACGGTCTGGGATCCGGTTTCCAAGCGGACGAACGACATCATGTTCAGGGTCGTACTTGCCGTGCCGGCGCCGATCTTGCTGGTCAGCGTCTACTGGTTGTGTACCGGCTTTCTGAGACTTCCGCTCCCGCTTTCGATCGCGTTGGCCGTGCTCACGGGCAGTACAACAGCGATCCTGGGCCTGATGGTCCGGAAGGTCACGGCCAAGTACACTCGCGGGTGATGCCCGTCACCGGATGCTCATACGCCACGCCCTGCGGCAACCCTTATGAGCTCCCTTGAGCGGCTATCTATCAATCCCACTTCGCTGACGCGAAGGACCGGATGATAGGTGGCCGCTCTTAAATTTCTTCGTAATTTTGCGCGCAGGCACCTCGCCGCCGAGCAGGTACACTGGAGTCCGTATGGACTATCTGTACGCTACGATCCTCGGCATCATCCAGGGACTGACCGAGTTCCTGCCGATTTCCTCGACCGGCCACCTGGCGTTGACCCAGGAATACCTTCGGCTCGACCAGGCGGTGTTCGGGCTCCAGTTCGACGCGGCGATCCAGCTCGGCACCACCGTCGCCGTAATCTGGTTCTTCCGGAACGACTTTTGGAACCTGTTCCGGCATTGGCGGCGGCCGGCCGAAAAACGGTTGTTGCTTTCGCTGGGGGTCGCCACGCTGCCGGCGCTGGTAATCGGCGCGGGACTGGAGCGGCAGATCGAAGGGCCGTTCCGCGATCCGGCGGTGATCGCGACGGCGCTGGTAATCGGCGCGTTCGTATTCTTCGCGGTGGAGCGCGTCGCCAAACAGCGGCGCGGCGTGGAGAAGGCGACTTGGAAGGATGCCCTGGCGATCGGGTTCGCGCAGGCGCTGGCGCTGGTGCCGGGCGTCTCGCGTTCGGGCGCAACGATCTCGGCCGGCATGCTGCTCGGCCTCAAGCGCGAGGCCGCCGCCCGCTTCGCCTTCCTGCTTTCGGTCCCGATCATCGCGGCGGCCGGCGGCAAGAAGCTGGTCGAGATCGTCCGGGAGCCGGGCCAGGCCGACCGGCTCGACATCACGTTGGTCGGCCTGGTCGTCTCCGGGATCGTCGGTTACGCGACGATCAAGTACCTACTCAAGTTCCTGGCGCACCATCGGCTGGACGTCTTCGCGTGGTATCGGCTGGTCCTCGCCGGCGTGATCGTTCTGACCCTGTTGTAAATCGTTGAGGTAAACTGGGAGGCATGGTGACTGAACTGATCGAATGGGTGTCGGGCCTGGCGACCGGTCTGATCGAAGCGTTCGGGTATCTCGGGATTTTCCTGGGGATGGCGATCGAGTCGATTAATATCCCGCTGCCGTCGGAAGTCCTGATGACGTTTTCCGGAGCGCTGGTTGCCAAGGGCGAGTTCAGCTTCTGGCCGGTCGTGCTGATCGGCGCACTCGGCAACGTAGTCGGATCCGTCGGGAACTACTACCTGGCGGCGTACGGCGGGCGGCCGCTGTTCGAGAAGTACGGAAAGTACGTCCTGGTGCACAAGCGCGACTTGGAAACCGCCGACCGCTGGTTCGCCAAGTACGGCCTGGCGACGGTGTTCTTCACCAGAATGCTGCCGGTGGTCAGGACGTTCATCTCGTTCCCGGCCGGTCTCTCGCGAGTGCGACTGGTGCCGTTCGTGCTGCTGACGTTCGCCGGCTCGTTCATCTGGTCGGCGCTGCTGACCTATCTCGGCTTCTACTTCGGCGAGAACTATGAAGCGCGGATCCGGCCGATCTTCAAGCAGTTCGACCTGGCGATCGGAGCGGCGCTGGTGCTGCTGGTCGTCTGGTATGTCGCACGGCACCTGCGATTACGCCGGCACTGATTCCGAGCCAGCACCGGTAGGTAGTGGATCGCCTATACATCTTTTTCGTTACTTCCAAACATCTGCAATCTTTTGCAGATGTTTTACAGAAACATTGCAGATCTTTTGCAGATGTTTTGTAGATTCTCGGAAGTAACGAAAAAGAACTCCCTAGGTCCAACGGAACCGCACCGTATCGCGAGGCGTCCAACGGGAATCCGTCCAGTCAGTCGGGCGGAACGGAGCGTGATCAAAAAAGATCGGACGCTCCGTCCCGGGTTCCCCACTGCACTGCTATCTCTAATTTCCTTGCCAATTTTGCCGGGGCTGATCTCTCGTGGCGTTCCGGCGCCGTCTGGTAAGTCGGCTGACGATCAGCAACAGTCCGGCAGCTGCCGCGCACAACGCCACGATCCGGATTTGCTGGTAGTAGCTCGATCCGAGTGTGGCGATTCCGAACATGATGATGCCGATGGCAAAGACCGGTCCACCGGCGCTTTTGTGGATCCGGCCGATGAACAGGGCCGCGAAGCACAGGAACAGTCCGACGGTCCAGCCGAATTCGGCGTACGTCGCCGGATCGGCCGCGACCAGGAGCAGGTACAACACCGCGAGTCCTACGATGAAACGGGTCATCGGTTTCCTTTCTTAGACGCAGACACAGAAAACTCAGATTGAAACAGTCGAAGCAATGGGGGAGTGACTGGGCGGATTTTCAAAGGGCGGGGAAATGCGGGGTGACCCAAAAAAGTACCATAACTAAGGCTATTTCTCAAACCAGTCTCAAACCAGGTCGAGCGCGAAGATCGAAAACACGAAGGCCGCGGCCAAGGTCAGGAACAAGGCGAACAGCAAGGCGGACAGGCGCGGGTGCGTCTTCACGAACCGCACCACCGCTTTGCTGAACGAGCTGTCTTTGGCACGGTCGGCGTGTTCCAGCGCGACGCCGAGTAACCGCTCCGCCCAATGGAACTCCAACGCGAGCAGGTACAGCCCGACCAGGATGACCGCGAGGCCCGGTCCCGGCAAGACGAGCATCAGCAGTCCCGCGACGACGACCACGACGCCGGCCGCGATCGTCAATCCGCGGATAGCCTTGTGGCGCTGCCGGTGGTTGTGCCGGTTGTCGCGCAACCGTTTTACCAGCGCGAACCGTGACCCTCGTTTCGGTGCATGTGCCATGCGACCGGATGATACACTAAATCCCGTGGCTTCCCGTAATAAGCTGGCATTCTACTACTTCGCAGGCGCGGTGACCTTGTTCGCGTCCGGATACGGCCTGGCTTGGTTCTCCGAGCAACCGCTGTTCTCCAAGGAGGTCTTCCCACAGGGTGCCCGCCAGGAACCGAAGGCCGAACCGAGCCGGACGCCGCTGCCCGACGAGGGCACCCAGGCCGAGGCCACGGCCTCGGTGAAGCCGGGCCGGCAATACGAGGTCCAGCCGGGCGACACGATCAGTTCGGTGGCGGAGGCGAACGACCTCGGCTTCGAAGAGCTGGCCAAGTACAACGGCATCCCGTATCCGTACAACCTGGCCGTCGGCCAGGTCATCGTGATTCCGGAAAGCAAATAATTCAGGCCTCTCATGAAACCCCCATACGAAGTCCGCACCCTGCCGAACGGCCTGACCGTCCTGACCGTGCCGCGCGAAGGCACAGAAGCCGCGACGGTCAACTTCCTGTTCCGCGGCGGCAGCCGGTACGAATCGCCGGAGACCAACGGGCTGGCGCACTTCAACGAACACATGGTGTTCAAGGGTGGCCAGCGGTACCCGGACTACCGGGCGGTCCGGAAGGCGTTCGACCAGATTGGGGCCGTCAACAACGCCTACACCGGCGAGGAGATCACGGGTTTTTGGGCGAAGACGCCGGCGGCGCATATCCTCGACGTTGTCGACGTTTGGAGCGACGTACTGACCTCTGCGAAATACGACGCGGCGGAGCTCGACAAGGAGCGCGGCGTGATCATCGAGGAGATCAACATGTACGAGGACGACCCGGCCTCGGACATTTCCCACGTGTTGGAAGCGGTCACTTTCCCCGGCCATCCGCTGGGCCGCCCGACGCTCGGCCCGAAGGAAAACATCCGGCGGTTCACCCCGGAGGATTTCCGGTCGTACAACCGGCGGCACCAGACGCCGGACCGCGGCGTGTTGGTGATCGCCGGCAACTTGGATTTGCTTGATCACGCGGCGCTGGACGCGAAGGTCGCCGCGTTCGCCGGTTCGAGCGACGTCACGCCGGAGCCGGCCCGGTTCGGACCGGACGAGCCGCGACTCAAACTGAAGAAGAAAAAGACGGAGCAGTCGCATCTCGCCTTCGCGCTGCGGGGACCGTCTTTGCGCGATCAAGCGAAGCACGCGACTTTCTCCCTGTTGGCCCAGGTGCTGGGGAGCCCCAGCGGGCGGCTGTTCGACGAAGTCCGCGAAAAGCGCGGCCTGGCGTATTACGTATATGCCGTGCCGGATCAGCTCACGGACGCTGGCGTGCTTGTGATTTGCGCCGGAGTCCGGAACGACCAAGCCGTCGAGGCGACCAAGGCGATCATCGGCGAGCTGAAACGGCTCAGCGGCGGCGACCTTCCGGAATCGGAGTTCTCGGTGATCCGCGAATCGCTCCTGGGGAAGTTGGCGCTGCGCTGGGAAGACTCCCAGGCGCTGGCCGAACACTACGGCCGGCAGCAGCTTTTGCTGGGCAAGGTCAAGTCGACCAAAGAGGTGCTGGCGGAGTTGAAGGCGGTGACGCCGGAGCAGGTCGTGGCGCTGGCCAAGGAGATCATCCGCGACGAGAACCTGACGATGGCCGCGATCGGCCCGCAGGACGAGGCGAAGCTGCACACGGAACTGACGTTCAAATAGCCGACGTTCAAATAGCCGAACTGCGGTAAGCTAATACGGTATGAAAAAGATCAAACAGGAACGGACGCTCGTCTTGATGAAGCCGGACGGCGTGATGCGCGGGCTGACCGGCGAGGTGATCAAACGGATCGAGCGGCGCGGACTCAAGGTAGTCGCGCTGAAGATGGTGCAGGTCGACCGGAAGCATCTCGAGAATCATTTTCCGAAGGAAGACAGCTGGGTGGAGCGGCTCGGCGAGAAGGGCCTGAAGACGTTCGCCGAATACAAGCTCGATCCGAAGCAGCACATGGGTACCGACGACAAGAAGGAGATCGGCAAAGTCGTCAAAGAGAGCCTGTTCGATTACATGACCAGCGGCCCGGTCGTGGCGATGGTGATTGAGGGCATCCACGCGATCGACATGGTCCGCAAGCTGGCCGGCCACACGCTGCCGGCGTTTGCGGAAATGGGCACGATCCGCGGTGACTTCTCGGTGGATTCGCCGGCGGTCGCCAACGTCGAGAAGCGCGCGGTCAAGAACATCATGCACGCATCGGAAACGCCGGAGGAGGCGAAGAACGAGATCGACCTCTGGTTCGAGAAGGACGAGATCCACGACTACCGGCGCGCCGAAGAATCCGTCGCGTTCGATGCCTGACGACTACAAGGAGGTCACCCGAGCGACGTACGACGTCGTTGCCGATAGCTATGCCAAGCGCGACAAAGGGTCGGTGGACGAGTCTGACGATGTCCACGCTGCTCTGAACGAGTTCGCATCGCTGCTCCAGCCGAATGCCAGAGTGCTCGACACCGGATGCGCCGCCGGTCGTGACTCCTACTTCCTAGATCGGTTCGGTTTTCGGGTGACCGGCATCGATTTCTCGCCAGAGATGGTCGAACGCGCCAAGCGCACCGTTCCCGGGGCGACGTTCAAGGTCATGGACTTCGAGGAACTGCCGTTCACGAATGAGTTCGACGCCGTCTGGGCGAACGCCTCGCTGCACCATATTCCAAAGCGTAACCTTCCGGTGGTACTCGCGGCGATCAACCGTGCACTCAAACCGGGCGGCTATTTTTTCATCAAGGTCAAACACGGTGCGGCCGACAGCATCCGCGAGAACGAAAAGTTCGGCGGCAAAATCAAACGCTACTTCGCGTTCTACCAAAACGACGAATTGCATCGGCTACTGGAGGAGGCAGGATTCTCAATCCTCTCGATCAAGAACACCACTCAGGACGAGTGGGTGGAAGCCACGGCGGAAAAACCTGCTTAATAAAGACGGGGTAGACGCGACGCTACTGCTCTGCAAGCAGCGTGACACAAAGGCCAACGGCTGGATCAGGGACTACAATAAGTAAGTAGGCCCTCGTAGTTCAATGGATAGAACGCTGGCGTCCTAAGCCATGGATGGAGGTTCGAATCCTCCCGAGGGCTCAACGTAAACCGGTCGCAGGAAATCCGTTAGAATGACCGCGTGAAAGAAAAAACGCGAAAACGCATCCACTTGGCGGTGATTTGGATCCTGCTGTTGCTCTTCGCGGCCAGCGGCGTCCTGCTCTACCTGCCGACCACCCAAGATGCCGACCCGTCGGCGAGCCCGGCACCGGCACAGCAACAACAGCAGCAAGCCCCGTTCGGGTATTAATCCCGGGCTTTGAACCGGCCGCGACCATGCTGAACCCGTTCGACATCACCATCCAGAACCAGGCCGAAGACGAGGAGATCGTCCGGGTCTGGCGCCATCATCCCGTCACGCTGGTCCCGCCGGCGTTCCGCGTGCTGGCGTTCGCCCTGATCCCGCTGGTCTTGCTGTTGATCACCGGATTCGCGATTTTCGGGAGCCCTTGGCTGTTCGGACTGTTCGTCGTGATCGTGGCGTTGGTGGTGACCTACGCCGCGTATGAGTGGGTCAGCTGGTGGGGCGACGTCTATATCCTCACCAACTACCGGATCATCGACGTGGAGCAGCGCGGGTTCTTCCACCGGAATTTCGCCGAGACGACCCTCGACAAGATCCAGGACATCTCCCACGAGATATCCGGGTTCCTGCCGACGGTCTTCGACTTCGGTACCGTACTGGTGCAGACGGCGGGATCGCTGGCGAACATCGACATGAACGACGTCCGGAAGCCGCAGCAGCAGGCGGTGTACCTGCTGCGGGCGCAGCAGGCGTATCTCGAGAACGATAACAAGGACATCTCCGCCAAGGAGCTGATCGAGCTGCTGACCAAGCATCGCTCGCGGCTGGACGACCTGGCGGAGGAAGACCGCAAGCAACGCCAAGCGCACGCCGACAAGCAGGTCGACCGGAACCGGCGCGGCGGCGGGAAAAGCGGCGGCGGAAAACATAAGGAGCGATGAGCGTCCGGATCGCCGTCAACGGCCTGTTCCTGGCGCGGCCGCACACCGGCATGGGGCGCTACACCCTCGGACTGCTCGGAGCGCTGCCGGCCGCGATGCGAGATGCCGAGTTCGTCGTCTTCGTACCGGATAAGCTGCCTCGCTCGCTGAAGCTGCCCAGCGCCGTCCGGACCGTCGTGGTCCCGATCGGACGTTCGCTGCTCGGCCGCGGCAAGGCGATCGACGAGTGGGAGCGGAGCAAACTGGGACTGGCGGCCAGCCAACTCAAGGCGCATCTGATCTTCCAGCCGTATCCGACGCCGCCGATCCGGAATCCCTACAAGGTTCCCGTCGTGATGGCGGTGCACGACGTGATTCCCTGGCAGCTGCCACGATACCGCCGCGCGCTCCGCAGCCGGCTGAAGCTCCGCGGCGTCCTCGACGGCATCCGCCGTGCCGATCGGATAGTCACGGTCAGCCGGACGTCCGCCAAGGCGATCACCTGGGCGAGCCAGGTCCCGGCCGAGCGGATCAGCGTTACATATGAGGGCTTGGAGCCGGCCTACTCCAAGCAGCCGGCTTCCGCCGCCATGGCCGCGGTCCGCAAGCGGTTCGGCCTGCAGCGGCCGTTCGTCCTCTACGTCGGCGGCTATGACTACCGGAAGAACGTCCGCCGCCTGATCCAGGGATTCGCCGAGTCGGGCCTAGCGGGCGGTTCCGGCGGCTCCGGAAAGTCCGCCGGACACGACCTGGTCCTGGCCGGCGCCGTTACGGCGCCGGCCTCCGCGCTGTACGAGGACTTCCACAAATTGCCGCAGCTGATCGCCCAAGCCGGCATCGGGCGGCGGACCAAGGTACTCGGGTTCGTTTCCGAGGCGGACAAGCGGACGCTGCTGGCGGCGGCGGACGCGTTCGCGTTTCCGTCCCTGGCCGAAGGGTTCGGGCTGCCGATCCTCGAGGCGCTGGCGGCGGAGACTCCCGTCGCGGCCTCCGACATCCCGATCAACCAGGAACTGTTTCCCGGCGCCTATGAACCGTTCCGCCCGGACCGGACGGACGAATTGGCGAAGGCCCTCCGCGACGCGGCCCTCGAACCGGATTCCGCTAAGGTCGCCCGCGGGACCGAAGCCGTAGCCAGGTACACCTGGCCGGCCGCCGCCGAGCGCACCGCGGCGGCTTTCACTCAGCTACTCGAAAAATGACGCTTGCGGTAGGTAACGATGCGACCGTATACTCTAAGCATTAAGGGGAATTACCCGTGGCGAATATACAAAAGACATTGAAGCGACTGAAGCCGAACGTCCGGAAGTGGTCGAAGCGTACCAAGGTATTCGCCGGCGTCGTGGCCGTATTGGTCCTGCTTTACCTGGTCTACGCCGTCATCCTCTACACGACCGGCGGCAACGACTCGCTGACGCGGTTCGTCTCGAACTTCGCGTACTATCCGGCCGCCAAGGTGTTCGCGCCCGGGTTCTGGCCGTACTACCTGGGAGGCCTCGTCGCGACCGCCGTATTGCTCGGTGCGATCGGGCGCCTCTGCTACCTGTTCATCAAGGGACGCACGGCCAGCCGTCAGACCTTGCTGATCCTGGTCGGGCTGATCCTGGTCGGCGGGCTGAACCTGACCTGGCTGCCGTCGCCCTCATCGGCTGCGGTCGGTTACGGCACGTTCCTCGACCGCGTCGCCACCTTCAAGAAGATCCAATCTGCCCAGCAGCAAGCCCAAGGAGTCACCTCGCAGCAGGACGAGATGATCAAGCCGTTCTCGCTCCAGCAGCTGATCCAACAGCGGTTGGTCCAGCAGGCCGCCACCAAGCTCAACGTTTCCGTCAGCGACAAGAAGGTCGACGAAGCGTACAAGGAGCAAGCCCAGCGGGTGCAGGGCGAGAAAGAATTCAAGCGATTGCTCAAGGAGCGCCTCGGCTGGTCGCCGCGCGAATACAAGCAGGAACTGCGCACGAACGTCCTGCTGCAGGAAGCGCTGAACGAGAAGATCAGCAGCGACGAGAACCTCAACAAGGGAGCCAAGGATCGGGCCGACCAGGCGTTGAAGGCGCTAAAGGACGGCAAGAGCTTCGCCGCGGTCGCCAAGCAGTATTCCGAGGATCCGACCGCCACGAAGGGCGGAGACCAAGGCACGTTGAAGCGCGGCCAGCTGGATCCGGCCATCGAGAAGGAAGCCTTCTCGCTGAAGGTCGGCTCGGTCAGCGACGTGATCAAGGCGCGCCAAGGTTTCGTGATTATCAAGGTGGAATCGCGGAGCAAGAACTCCGTCCGCATCCGCCAGGTCCTGGTCCTCGGCAAGAGCATCTCGACCTACTTCCAAGAGATCCTGCCGAAGACCAAGGTGTGGGTATTGGTGGACGGCTTGAAGTGGGACAAGGCGCTGTTCACCGTCCAGTCGACCAATCCGCAGCCGCCGCAGGTGCAGCCGCAGCCGGGCGCGGGCGCTTCCGGCGCGCCGGCTCCAGCCAAGAAGCCTGCAAAGTCGGCCAAGTAGCGACAAAGCAGGGACGGTATCGCCAGGGCGGGAACAATCCCGATATACTTATGTGGTACGCGTTCCGCGTGTATGCGCCGTTTGCACGGCGCCTTGCCCTCGGGGGCGTAGCTCAGTTGGTTAGAGCGCCTGCCTGTCACGCAGGAGGTCGCCGGTTCGAGTCCGGTCGTCCCCGCAGATGAAATGAAGCCGATAACCCACAAGGTGACATGGCAGCCACAGGGGCCGACCGACTGCGTCCAGACCTCGCTGTCTGTTCTATTAGGCGCGTTAGGCAGGCCGACGCCGGTGTCGAAGGTAAAGAAAGACGTTCCACTACATACCAATACCCAGGGCGTTGTAATCGGAACGACCTTCGCGCACGCGGCCTTGCATCTTCGGCGGCTGGGATTCAGGACGACGATTCACACCACCGACATCGATTTGCTCGACCGGACTTGGGAGGGTTTGGACGCCAAGGAATTGCGGAAGAAACTGACACAGCGAAAGAAGTTCATCCGGCATCCGTTCCTGGATGAGGAAGCCGTGGAAGCGTATGCCGAAGGATACGTTTCGTTCGTCAGAGCTGAAGGACGGATCAAACACCCTGTACTGACGACCAAGTACCTGCATCGGTTACTTGAGAAGGCACCCTTCATCGCGGCCGTGAGCAAGCAATATCTCGTTTCGTGCTCGAAAAAGCGATTCGTCGGCAAAACGGGGAAAGCGGTTTTCGACGACGTCCGAGGTCAGACCAATACTCACGCGATCGTCGTGGCGGGATACCGGGACGGTCGTTTCCTGATAATCGACTCCTCAGCTCCGAATGCCCGCGCCGGGCGCCGCTGGCTGAACGCGGAGCATCTGATCGGCGCGATCTGCTTGGCGGAGACCGAGTGGGACAATCTGGTGATCACGGCAGTGTAGAATGAGGGCGTCTAGCGGATGCACATCAACAATCAGATTCGGAAAGGCTCCACATGGGATGGTTGCCATTCATACTGGCCTTGGCTCTCGGCCGAGAGCACGCGATCATCGTGGCCAGGGCAAGCGACCTTTCCTCCGTGGAAGCGCTGCTCCTGACCGCGGGTTGGTACTTGGCCCTGAGTTGCCTGACGATCTATTTTCTCGACCGTCCGGCAGTCGCCCGGAAGCTGGCGAAGCTCCAGGACACCAAGCTGTGCCGCCGTATCATCGGCGGGATTACCCCGCCGTGGCGCGGCCTGGCCGTCTTCGTCCTCTGCTTCGTACCGAACGGATTCTGGGTGGGCATCCTTCTGATGACCTTCTGGAAATACCGCTGGTATCAGCGAGTCCTGCTGGTAACGGCCGGCAACGTGGCTTCTTACTTCGCGTACGAAGCGGCGATGGCGCCGGTCCTGGGACTGTTCGGCTCGTACCTGCTGTTGGCGATTCCCGCGCTGTTGCTTGTCGGATTGGTCGTCAAAGAGCGCAGCCGGTTCACAACGGTCCGGAATTGGTCGACGCGGCGCTACCGCCTGATCTTTTCCAAAGCCGTGTCCTGATGTCCTGATTCTGAAGTAATGATGTGCGAAAAACCCTTCGGGTCCACCTAACGATCCCCAGGGTTTTTTCGCTTGGGACGGTTAGACGGGCCAGGCCGAGCGCGGCAGATTAGGCCGAGCGCCGCCGCAGCGGCGCCGCGCCGAGCACCAGCGCGCCGACCCCGAACGCCAGCACGATCAGGAAGTCGCCGGTCAGCTCGGAGGTGATCGCGGTGTCGCGCGCCACCCGCTCGATCATGTCCACCGAATACGAGAGCGGCAGCCAGTCCGAGACGTCGCGGAGCAGGGGCGCCATCTGGTCGCGGTCGATGAACAGTCCGCAGAGCAGGTATTGCGGCAGCACCACGGCCGGCATGAACTGGACGGCTTGGAATTCGGTCCGCGCGAAGGCGCTAACGAACAGGCCGAGCGCCATGCCGAGCAGCCCGTCCAAGGTGGCCGCCGCGACCAGGCTCACCACGCTACCTTCGATGTTCAGGTCGAGCGGGCCGAGGGCGACCGCTGAGACGGCCAGCGCCTGGATCACGGCCATCACCCCGAAGGCGATCGCGTAGCCGAGCAGAAGGTCGAGCTTGCCGGCCGGCATCGCCAACAGCCGCTCCAGCGTGCCGCTGGTGCGTTCGCGGAGCGTGGTGATCGAGGTCACGATGAACATCACCGTGAACGGGAACAGGCCGAGCACGATTGGACCGAACTGCTGGAAGATCGCCGGCGAGTCGTCGAAGACGTACCGGAGCAAAGTGACCAGCAGGATAGGCACGCCGACGATCAGCAGCAGGGTGCGGGGGTCGTGGCGGAGCTGGAGCAGTACCCGCTTGGCGGTGGCGAGGGTGCGGCGGGCGTTCATGAGTTCCCTCCAACCAGTTTGAGGAAGGCTTCGCCGATCGTTAGGCTGCCGGTCCTCCGGCGGAGCGCCGCCGGTCGGTCACTGGCCAGGAGTCGGCCGCCGCGCAACAGGAACAGGTGGTCGCAATGTTCGGCTTCTTCCATCGCGTGGCTCGAGACGAAGAGGGTGGTGCCCGCTCGGGCCAGGCGCCGGAACCGTTGCCAGAGCTTGCGGCGGAGTACCGGATCCAGCTCGACGGTCGGCTCGTCGAGGACCAGCAGCTTGGGAGCGCCGAGCAGCGCGACGCCAAGCGATACCCGCGCCTGCTGGCCGCCGGAAAGGTTCTGCACCAGCCGGTCGGCGCAGTCCTCGAGCTCGAGGTCCGCGATCAGCGCTTTGGTCTCCGAGGCCCGCGCCCCCATCATCGCCGAGAAGTAGTCAAGGTTCTCCCGCGCCGTCAGGTCGGCGTAGACCGATAGCGTCTGCGCCATGTAGCCGACCCGCCGTCGCAGCCAGGCGTTGCCGGCCGGACGGCCGTACACCGTCACCGTGCCGCGCTTGATCCGCTGCACGCCGACGATCGCCCGCATCAGGGTCGTCTTGCCGGAACCCGACGGACCGATCAACCCGACCACCTTGCCCTTCGGGATCTCGGCCGAGAAATCGCTCAGTACCGGCTTGCCGGACCGGACGATACCGAGGTCCTTGATCGAGACGGCAGGCGTGGTGCGCTTCGTTTTCATTCCCTGACCTTCATGCCTCAATCATACTGCGCGGGGAACACGCTATACTATTTCCACCATGTCCCTCCAGCGCTTTCCAGGGTTCATCGACGTCCATGTCCACCTGCGGGATCCGGGCGCCACGCAGAAGGAGGACTTCGCGACGGGCACCCGTGCCGCCGCGGCCGGCGGCTTCACGTACGTGGTCGACATGCCGAACAACCCGACGCCGACGGTCTCGCTCGAGCGCCTCGCGGAAAAGGAAAAGCTGGCGGACGCTAAGGCCGTCTGCGGTCTCGGCTTCCACTACGGCGCCGACGGTTCGGAGGCGAACCTGGCGAGCTTCCCCGAGGCGGCCAAGCACCCGCGCGTGTTCGGGCTAAAGATCTACCTTAACCACACCACCGGCGAGATGCTGATCGAAGACATCTCGGTGCTGCGGACGATCTTCGAGACTTGGCCGGCCGAGAAGCCGGTGCTGGTCCACGCGGAGGGCGTCCAGCTGGCGGCGGCTCTGTCGCTGGCTCATTTCTATGACAAGCGGCTGCACGTCTGCCACATCTCGCAGGCGGTCGAGGTGGAGCTGGTCAAGGCGGCCAAGCGGAAGAAGCAGGTCGTGACCGCGGGCGTCTGTCCCCATCACTTGTTCCTGACCGGTGAGGCGCGGGAGACGCACGGCTCGCAGGCGATCATGAAGCCGCCGCTCGGCGAGGACGCGGACAAGAAGGCGCTCTGGAGCGGGCTGCAGGACGGCACGATCGACATTGTCGAGACGGACCACGCGCCCCACACGCTTGAGGAGAAGCAGGGCGACCCGCCGCCGTTCGGCGTGCCGGGGCTCGAGACCGCGGTCGGTTTGCTCTGGAAGGCGGTGCACGACGGGGACTTGAAGGCCGCGGACGTGCCGCGCCTTTTGCACGAGGCGCCGAAACGGATCTTCAACATTCCCGACCAGCCGGACACGTACGTGGAGCTGGACCCGGACGAACCGTACGAGATCAACCCGGCCGCGTTCCAGTCGAAAGCCAAGTGGTCGCCGTTCGCCGGTTGGACGGCGTACGGCAAGTCGCGAACGGTCGTGGTGCAGGGCAAGACGCTGGTCGAGGACGGGGCGTTCGTCGAAGGAACCTCAGCCAAATGAAGTCGCTGGCCGGCCAGGACGTGCTGACCGCCGGACAGTTCAAGCCGTCGGTCTGCGAGCAGTTGTTCAAGGAGGCTCGCGCGATGCGGACCTTGGTCGACGAGCACGGCTCTCTGGACCGGCTTGGATCGCGTGTCCTGATTAACCTCTTCTACGAACCGTCGACCCGAACCTCGGCGTCGTTCGCGGCGGCGATGCTGCGGCTTGGCGGCAAGGTCTTCCCGATCAACGAGATCAAGACCTCCTCGGTGGCCAAGGGCGAGACGCTCGAGGACACGATCAAGACGCTCGAGCAGTACGCCGACGTGATCGTGCTCCGGCATCCCGAGGCGGGCTCCGCGCAACGGGCGGCCGCGGCCGCGGACATCCCGATCATCAACGCCGGCGACGGCGCCGGCGAGCATCCGACCCAGGCCTTGCTCGATCTTTTCACGATCATCGAGGAAAAGGGCGGCCCGGACGGACTGAGCATCACCCTGCTCGGAGACCTGAAGCACGGCCGGACCGTGCATTCCCTGGCCCGGCTGCTTTCAAACTACGACGTGCGGCTCAACCTGGTCTCGCCGAAGACGCTCGGTCTCCCCAAGGCGGTTCGTGACGACCTCTCCGTGTCGGTGACGGAGCACGATTCGCTCGAGTCGGCACTGCCGGACACCGACGTGCTCTACGTGACGCGGGTGCAGCGGGAACGGTTCGCCAAGAAAGCCGATTACGATAAGGTCAAGGGAAGCTACGTGGTCAGCCCGGAGTCGTTGGTTAAGGCTAAGGACGACCTGATCGTGCTGCATCCCCTGCCGCGGGTCGACGAGATCGACGCGCGGATGGACGCCGATCCCCGCGCCGCCTATTTCCGCGAGGTCCGGAACGGCCTGTACGTCCGGATGGCATTGTTGGCGCTGGTGCTTGGCTGATGACCCGGCTCGGAAAGCTGATTGCGATCGCCGGGATGGCCTCGCGCCGCCGGGCCGTGGAATTGGTGAAGGTCGGCAAGGTGCGGGTCGGCGGACGGGTCGAGAAGGATCCGGCCGTGGACGTGCCGCCGGACGCGTCAGTTACCGTGGACGGCCGGACATTGCGACGCGAACCGCTCCGGCACTACCTGCTGCACAAGCCGGTCGGCACGGTCTCGACCGCGGCCGACACGCACGGTCGCCGGACGGTGACCGACTTGGTACCTAAGGGAGCGCGGGTCTATCCGGTCGGCCGGCTCGATGCCGATTCCAGCGGGCTGATCCTCCTGACGAACGACGGCGATTTGACGAACAAGCTGACCCATCCACGGCACGAGGTCCCGAAGACCTACCGCGTCACGTTCGAGGGCGCGCTTTCCGAAAAGACGCTGGATCGGCTGCGTCGCGGCGTCCGGCTGCGCGAGACGAAGGGCCACGTCGTCACGAAGCCGGCGGATGTCCGGGTGGTCCGCTCCGGCCGGGGCAGCACCACGGCGGAACTCACCATCCGCGAAGGCCGGAACCGCCAGATCCGGCGGATGGGCGAAGCGGTCGGACACGCAGTGACGAACCTTGTCCGGATCAGGATGGGGCCGCTGTCGCTCGGACGGCTGCCAAAGGGCAAGTACCGGCCGCTCGAGCGGCGGGAACTGGACGCGCTCCGGAAGCTATGATCTTTGCGGCGAGCCGCCCAAAGCGTCCGGATTGACCTCCGGTACGACCAAGGGCACGCCGGGATCCATCCGGAACTCGCTGGACATGTCGATCACCTCGCAACCCGCTTCGGCTGCCAGAGGAGCCCACTCACGCGAGACGTCCGCATCCGTCGCGAAGAACGCGAGATCGAAATCCCGGAAGTCCACTTCTTCGAACGTCTTGACGACCAGGCCTTCACCCTTGAATCGGACGTTCGTTCCCGCCGAGTGTTCCGAAGCTACGACCGTCAACTCGGACACCGGAAAAGACCGGACCTCGAGCTGATTCAATAATTCCCGCCCGGCCACGCCGGTGGCTCCGGCCACCAGGACCCGGTAGCCTTGAGGCTCCCGTTCAGCGTCCGGCCTGTTTTCCTGGTTTTCCTGACGTGTCATGGTTAACGAACGATTGTACTTCATCGGTGATCACTCCGTCGACCGGTAAGCCGCTCCATCGTTTCGGCACGAAGACGGTTACGCGTTGCGGCGTCTTCCGGAGTGCACGGGCGGTCAGGCTCAGGTGCCAGGTGTGGAACTCCGAAACCCCGAGCGACTTCGCGAACCGCCGGTCCCAGCCCAGCCACCGTGTTATGAATACCATGTGGAGTTGCGGATACTGACGCTTGGCATAGCGCAGCGTTCCCGGCCAGCAAGAGGAAACTACCAGACCCGGCCGGTGCGTTACGTCGCTGAGCAGCCGCAACACCTTCCGATCGTGACGTCGGCTGAGATGGCGGCGTTTGAGGTGCAGAAAAACCGGGCAGTCGAGTTCATCCAGCACTTCCTTGAGCGACTCTTTCGGCTGCCGCGGCGGATGGGCGAGCATCAGCTTCCCGCCGATCAGCTGCACGTCCAGCTCTACCGCGTCCGCGCCATTGCGAATCGCGTCCCGGCAACTCGCCAAGGTGTTCTCGTCCGGACCCGCGCCGTTCCCGCGGTGTCCGATGACCTCAAGCCGCCGCTTCCGCGCCTGCATCACTCGGTGCGGTAGCGGAACGCGAAGGCCAGTCCGCCGAAGAGATATCCGAAGAGCAGGCCGGTCACGCCGAGCGCGCTCACCATCTCCGGATCGATCAGCCGGCCGATGATCTGCACGACGACGACGTACGCGGCCAGAGCGAACAGCAGGGAGGTGGAAAGTACTCCGTACTTCCGGAGCTTCGGCCAGAGCAATGCCCAGACGATGCCGATCAGCGCCCAGACGACGAAGTGGACGGCCGACCCGACCAGCCAATCCAGCCCGAATCCGGGCGAATCCAACGCGTCCGGCCCGAGCACCGACGCGGACACGAACGAGCCGTAATCGGCCGCCGCGCCGCTGCCGAGCGCGCCGATCAACAGCGCCCACGCCCAGACGACCGCGCCGGCGACCAGGCCGGCCAACAGGCCCCGGTCCAGCTTGGGCACGTGTTTCCGTTCGACGACGTTCACTTGCGGCATGTGGTTATCATACTCGATATACTTCTAGAGAGGCTGCCTTAGCCTTTCACAACCAAGCCGCCTTAGCTCAGTTGGCCAGAGCAGTCCCTTCGTAAGGGAAAGGTCCCCGGTTCGAATCCGGGAGGCGGCTCAGAGGAACCCGTGTCGACCAAACTCAAGCACATCGAGAAGGCCCAGCGCATCACCGAGCGGGTGTTCGATGAGCTGCTGAAGGAAGTCCGGGCCGGGCGGACCGAGCGGGAGCTGGCGCGCCTGATCCGCACGTTGGCGAAGCGCCACGGTGCGGACGGACTCTCGTTCGACCCGATCGTCGCGGCCGGACGGAGCGCTGCCGACCCGCACGCCAAGCCGGGGAACCGAAAGCTCCGCCGCGGCCAACTCCTGATGATCGATCTCGGCGTACGCTCCGGAGGGTACTGCTCGGACATGACCCGCATGGTCGCGATCGGGCCGCCCACGGCGGAAGCGCGGAAGGCGTACGGAATCGTGCTCCGGGCCCAACGAGCCGCGATCCGTGCCGCCCGGGCCGGCATGGTCGCCCGCGACTTGGACGCCGTCGCCCGAGGCATCATCGCCCGCGCCGGGTACGGCAAGTACTTCGTGCACGCGCTCGGCCACGGGGTCGGACGGAATATCCACCAGGACCCGCGACTTACCCCGAAGCGCCGCCACCGGCTCAAGGCCGGCGACGTGATCACGGTCGAGCCGGGCATCTACCTGCCCGGCCGGCTCGGCGTCCGGATCGAGGACATGCTGGTGCTCACCGCCCGCGGCAACCGCAACCTCACCGGGACACCGAAGCGCCTGCGGGTGCTCTGAACCGCGCGGGCCCGATATAATCAACGGGTACGCGGGTATCGTATAGTGGCATTACGCGTGCTTCCCAAGCACGAAAGAGGAGTTCGATTCTCCTTACCCGCTCAATATGATGAAAGACCTGAAACAGTTGATCGTCGATTACCTGAATGAGCAGAAGCTCATGCAGTTGGCGACCGACACGGACGGGAAGCCGTGGGCTTGCAGCGTTTGGTTCGGATTCGACGAGGATCTCAATATCTACTTCTTCAGCTCGACCGCGCGGCGCCACTCAAAGGAGATCGAAAATAACGGCAACGTGGCCGGTGCCGTCGTGTTGCCGCATGAGCCGAGCGATCCGCCGCGAGGCCTTCAGTTCGAAGGCGTCGCTGAGAAGTTGACGGATCCTGACGATCTCGCCAAGGCCCGTTCCGTCTACGAAGGCAGGATTTTCGACGCCGAGCAGGTCGACGAATTTATGGCGAACCAGGAAAATCCGCACATGTTCTACCGAATCAGGCCGTCCAAGTTCGTGCTGTTCGACGTGGTGAACTTCCCGGACGACCCGCGGCAGGAATTCGAAGTAACGTAGACGACCCATGGCAAAAACTGCCCTCATCGTCGTCGACGTTCAGAATTATTTCGTGAACGAGCACACCGCCGGGATTCCCGGCAAGGTCGTCGACTATATCCGTTCACGTAAACCGGAGACGGTTTTCTTCACGCGTTTTGTAAACAGGGAAGGTTCCAATTTCGTGAAGTCGCTTGGCTGGCGCGAGTGCATGAGCAGTCCCGACATCGATTTGCATTCGGAACTTGCCGACTTTGCCGACGAATCAAATACTTTCGACAAGACGAGCTTCTCGATCTTTCACTCGAAAGCTTTGGCGGACCGTCTGAAAGAAGCCAAAGTGACGAACATCCAACTTTGCGGTATCGACACCGATGCCTGCGTATTAGTCTCGGCGTTCGAAGCATTCGATCGAGGCTATGACGTAGAGGTTTTGGAAGAACTTACGGGAAGCCATCATGGCAAAGGACTGTACGACTCGGCAATGGAAATCATTCGGAAAAACCTGAGGCGTAACCGTGTTTAATGGGTTCTCGAATGTCTTTTAATCCCGAGTCCACCGCTCAGGCCGAGTACGAATTCTGGCGGGCGCATAACGACAAGGACGTGCCTCGGCTACGGGCTGCGCTGGAGTCATGGACCGGCGAGCTGTATGACCTCGATCCGGATGCGTCCACGGAAGCGGTCGAGCACCTGCTCGAAGCGACCCAGCATCACGACGTCCGGGATTGGGATGCCGCGACCAAGTGCGCCGCGGGATACTACCAAGTCGTCGCGGAGCGTTCCGGCCTGCACTTCAGTCCGCGCCGCGCCGGGGCTCTCGAAGTAAGCTGGTGGCGCATCCATGACGACCTCGAACACGAGACCGACAAGACGCCGCTGGTAGACGCCTTCTGCGGGCTCTACGCGGAAGTCCTCGGCGTACCCCAGGACGTGATCCGGGAATCCTGCAAGCTGAAGGCGGAAGCGACGGTCGAGCACGACCGGGCCGAGGATTCGGACACCGCTCCCGAAAAGGTCGAGGAGCATTGGGGTGCGGCTGCTCAAGCACTTGAGCAAAGTTACCGCTTGATGAAGAACTCTATCAGTTAATCGTCTTTTTCAACATGACAAAACTACCCCCGCCCATTTCTCTGCAAAACCGCTACTACGGTTTCCGACACGGTCAGAGCGAGGCCAACGTCCTGAATAAGATCATCAGTGATCCGAAAGTCGGCACCAAGCGCTTCGGCCTTTCGGACGCCGGCCGCAAACAGGTGATCGAGTCGGTGCGCGCCAACCGTGCGGTACTGGAACGGGCCGTGCTCTACTCCTCGGACTTCCTGCGGGCGAAAGAAACCGCGGAGGTAATCGCGGAAACGATAAAATCCGGGCCGAGGTCTTCGGAATCCATCCATTTCGATCGCCGACTACGCGAGCGTTTCTTCGGTGATTTTGACGGCGGAGACCACGAAGCCTACGTCCGGGTGTGGAGCGCGGACCGGCAGTCGGCCAAAGACAGCAAGAATGGCGTCGAGCCGGTGATCCACGTCGCGGAAAGGGTTTCCGCCCTGGTCCGAGAACTTGAAAAAGAAATGACAGGTCGGGATATCGTACTTGTCGCACATGGAGACCCGTTGCAGATCACGGAAACCTGGATGCAAGGGGACGAGCTGGAGAACCACCGGGCCCATCAGTTCGACACGGCCGAGGTCCGGCCGCTTAATCCGGCCGGCGGTAACGACGTATAGTGGATTCATGCAAAAGCTTTCCGGCGCCGACTTCGAACCCGTCCGGCCGTTCTTCGAAGCGGCCGCTGAAGCCGCCCAACGCGCGACCTGCCGCAAGGCGCGCTGCGGTTCGGTAATCGTCAAAGAAGGACGCGTGATCGGCACCGGCTACAACTCGCCGCTGCTCGACAAGGAAGAGAACCGGACGTGCGACAACGACTACGACGCATCGAAGAAGCGGGCGTACGGCCGGACCTGTTGCGTCCATGCCGAGTGGCGCGCGATTCTCGATGCCAGCAAGCGATATCCCGACAAGATCGACGGCTCGACCATCTACTTCATGCGGATCGACGACGACGGAAACTTCACCCCGGCCGGCGATCCGTTCTGTACCGTCTGTAGCCGCCTAGCGGCAGAATCCGGAATCGCCTACTTTGCGTTATGGAACGAGGACGGTGCGTACATCTATGACGCCGAAGAATACAACCGGAAGTCGTACGAGTTTTTCAGTCAGACCGTCTAATAGCCGGACTTAAATTCCGCTGCCGTTGTACGGGCTGACTTCGACGCCAAGCGCTTCAGATAGTGCGGCTAGGAACCGCTCATGGGTAACCAGGGCGTCGTTGTGCATCCGCTCGGGTGTTCCGTAGTTCGCTTTATTGCGCTTGATCGTAATATTGGTTCCACCCCGTGGGTGTTCTTCGCCGACCTCAACCTTTGCGCCGTCGTCACCATCCTTCATTAGCTCCCTAAGGAAGTTCAATCGTTCGCCGACCAGTACTCCGTTCGGAAACGTATACATCAAGGTGTGTCCCATCAGCTGAAAGCCGAGTTCTACCGGAACCGGCGTTTCCGATCCTCCCTTACGTTCTGCGTGCCAATCGTAGTCACGAACAGTAGCTAGTTCCGAAGCTTGTTCTGCCATGCGATACCTTTCGTTATTAACAGAGAATCGTACTGTAGTCCGCGTGGCATTTCAATTATTCAGCGGCACAACAAAAGAACCCCGGCCGAAACCGGGGCTCTTCCTTAAATCGACGTAACCGAGTTACTGCCGGGGCGTTGCTTCGCGAACGGTAAGCTCTCGTCCGTCGAGCTCCTTACCGTTGAGCTCGGCGACAGCCTTGTCGGCTTGCGCGTCGTCTTCGAACTTCACGAATCCGAATCCGCGACTGCGGCCCGAATCCCGATCGGCGACGACGTTAGCTTCGGTCGGGCTGTAGGCAGCAAAATGCTGCTTCAGTCCGTCGCTGTTGGCACTCCAAGGGAGGTTACCAACGAACAGTTCCTTAGCCATGAACGGCTCCTTTCTTTACCAGAGGAGCCTCGGACTAACCTAACACTCAAACTCTGCATTGATACGACGCGCTAAGACTACATTAACCGCATGGTTTTGGCAAATTTATGGCAAGGCAGCGATAAATCCGGTACACTGCAAGGTCTTTGTCTTAGATTAACTATGAGTAAGACGGAACAATACATCGATCGGCTTGAGGTGAGCGACGAGCAAGCCGAGCTAGGTCCGGAGCGCGCGCACGCTCCGGATGAACTAATAAACGCCGCGTCACTTGCCAGCGAAGTTCCTCGTGAAGTCTTGCTCAGTGAAGACCAAACCAGGGAAGTGGTCCACGCGCGTTGGATCGCGATGATCTTAATGAGAAGGCAAGACTACTCTACGACCGAGATCGGCAGGTATTTAGGGGGAAAAGACCATACCACTGCTATGTACGGACTACGCAAAGGGATGGCCCTGCTGGAAACGGATGCGGATTTTCAGTCGATGGTACTCGATGCTGACGCGCGTCTACAAAGCGGCGAGGCCGCTACCTCATGGATAAAAGTTTCGGAACCGGATAGCGCCGAAGCGAGCCAGCCCGAACGGAAGCGGGCGCGACGACCCAAACGGAAACGTCGCAAGCGGACCGCAGAGGAAATAGAAGCGCAACGCGGCAAGGCGCTGGAAAAGGCGAATGAGACCTACAGTCGTCGCGCCGCTCTGAAGCTGTCTATCACCAGGGGCGAATCGAACGTCGGAGATGTCTTAAGGGATTCAGCCGTGCATGGCATGAAGTTGGTGGATTTGGTCATGTGCATTCCTCGGAAGCGTCCCCATCCTCACGCGGAACGTCCGGCTAACTCCAAGGAGCAAGCTCGTCTAGTCTTGCTACGGTCCGGAATCAGGGACGACCGGGTGATTGAGGATCTTTCGGTAGTGGAGCGTCGTTCGTTATCGGCGACTCTCGAGCATATGAAAATCAACTGGGCTGTTCGGGGATCATAAACTAGATAAACTAAGCCCATGCCTGCCTCCAAGATCAGCGTAGATTCTGCCAAGCCGGACAAGCTTTTCTACTTCGTCTGCACGGTGATCCCGTTCCGGAAGGATGACGGCCGCTGTCTGATCTTGAAACGCGACGAGCGCGAGAAGGTCCATCCCGGCAAATGGGGCGTGCCCGGCGGCAAACTCGAGCACGGCGACCTCGACCTGGCGAGCCCGACCCGGATGAACGGCGACGTCGCCGACTTCGAAGGCGCGGTCCGCGACTTGCTCCGGCGCGAGGCCAAAGAAGAAGCTAACATCGAACTCGGCGAGGAATTCCATTTGCTCGGTGACATCGTCTTCGTGCGACCGGACGGGATTCCCGTCGTGATGCTGCAGTTTGGCGGCGAGTACGCGGGCGGCGAGGTGAAGCCGGAAGCCGGCGCTTTTACCGATTCCGCCTGGGTGAACGCCGACGAAGTGAAGGACTACGACTGCATCGACGGCATCCACGACGAGATCGCCCGGACGATCAAGGCGTTCTCGTAGTCAAGGGCGGTATACTGTAAGCCGTGCTCAACCAGAAGCAGATCCAGGCCTACCAGCAACACCCCGCGTTCACCGACCCGCGGGTTTCCGCGTCCGCCTTGCGCCGCACCGTGGCGCCGGACCTCTGGCGGCTCTTGGAGATGGTCCCGGGCTTGATCACCTGGGGAATCCTACTTGGCAGCCTGGTGCTCTCGATCTTCGTGCCGCGCTGGGTGGCCTACGGCATCCTTCTCTTCGACGTCTATTGGCTGGTGAAGTCGGTGACGCTCTCCGTCAACCTGCTCCGGGCCTACCATCATCTCCGCCGTGACACGCGGATCGATTGGAGCAACCGGCTGAAGGCGCTGGAACGCAGCATCGACTCGTACGCGGCGACGCTGAGCCGGGTGATCCGCCGGATCGACGAAGGCCACACGGGACTCCGTAAGTGGCTGTGGTTCCGATGGCTCGGACTGACCGACCGCCGATTGGCCCGCGACTACCGCGACCTTCAGGCCGAGCTTTCCCAGGTCCGGGCCGCGATCGAATCCGACGTGCCGTTGCCGCGGGCCTCGCGGATCCACCATCTGGTCTTCGTCGCGACGTATACCGAGGATCTCGAGACGCTGCGGCCCACCTTCCAGGCGATCGTCGAGTCGGCTTACGACCCGGAGCGCCTGATCATCGTGTTGGCCACCGAGGAGCGCGACAAGGCCCGCGCCCGCGCCAACGCCCGGACGCTGAAGCGCGAGTTCGGCCGGAAGTTCAAGAAGCTCATCGTCACCGAACATCCGTCGAACATCACCGGCGAAGTGAAAGGCAAGGGCAGTAACATCAACTGGGCCGGACGGCAGGCTCTCAAGGAGATCGACCGGCTCGGCATCCCGCATGAGGAAGTGATCGTGACGACGCTGGACGCCGACCACCGGCCGCATCCGCAGTACTTCGCGGCGCTGACCTACCAATACCTGCTGGCGCCGGACCGCCGGTACCGCAGCTTCCAGCCGACGCCGCTCTTCCACAACAATCTCTGGTACACCACGGCGATCAATCGGATCCTCTCCACCGGTACTTCCTTCTGGCACATGATCGAATCGACCCGGCCCTGGCGGCTGCGGAACTTCGCGGCGCATTCACAAGGCTTACAGACGGTGGTCGACACCGACTTCTGGTCGATCGACACGATCGTCGAGGACGGCCAGCAGTATTGGCGGACGTACTTCCGGTACGACGGCCGGCACTTCGTGCAGCCGGTGTACGTGCCGGTCTACCAGGACGCGGTGCTCGGCGACACGTATCCGGGGACGCTCAAGGAGCAGTATCTGCAGCTGCGGCGCTGGGCGTACGGCGCGTCCGATTTTCCGTACGCCGTGATCGGCGCGTGGCGGAATCCGCGGATCCCGCTCGGCAACAAGCTGCTCCAGATCGGACGGTTCCTCGAAGGACACGTGACTTGGGCGGTCGCCCCGATCCTGATCACTTTCGTCGGTTGGTTCCCGATCTTCCTCTCGTCGTCGTTCCGCGAGACCCTGTTCGGCCAGACGCTGGCGCCGACCGCCAGCTTCATCCTGACCCTGGCGCTGATCGGCATCATCGTGACGATCCTGGTCTCGTTGCTGCTGTTGCCGCCGAAGCCGCCAGGGTACAAGGAGCGCCACAAGCTGCTCCACGTCGCGCAGTGGGTGCTGATGCCGGTGACGACGATCGTCTTCTCGAGTTTGCCGGCGATCGAATCGCAGACGCGCCTGCTGTTCGGGCGGTACCTGGAGTTCCGGGTCACCCGCAAACGGACCAAGGCGCTGCGGACGTTGGAGCGCCGGGCGAAGGCCGGCTCGTAGGCCCCTAGGGCACTACCTTACCTTGAGCAGCATGTTGTAGCCGTCGTCGGGGAACCAGCCGCCGCCGTCCTGCACCAGCGAGAAGAACTCGCGGTAGTAGCCGGGCGCCGGCCGGGCCGTCAGGTACAGGTTGAACAGGGCGATCTCGCCCGGCGCGATCTCGGTCACCCCTTCGGTGACGTCCTCCGGGCCGAGGGAGCCGGACAAGTCATCGACCCGCCCGTCGATGTTCGAGACGCGGTTCTTGCTCAGCCAAGGATCATCGACGCCGCTCAGCGTCCGGAAGGCGCTGGTCCGGTCGCGCGGATGCGTGGTGGCCAGACGGACCGGAGCGCCGGAGACCGGCCAGGTCAGCCGGCCCATGTTCTTGACCGCCACTTTGACGTTCATCACCGAGTTCCGAGCGAAGTTGGTCTGGCTGCCGCCGTAGACCGTCTTCATCACCTGGGAGTCGCGCTGCGGCAGCGCGGTGACCGGGAAGTTGATGCCGTAATCCTCGGGCAGCCAGGCGACGCCGGGTACCACCGGGCGGACGTAGAGCTTGTACTTGCCGGCGGCCAGGTTGCTGGGGACCGTGATCGTGAAGTCGAACCGGCCGGTCTGCCCCGGCAACACCGTGGTGGTATTGCCCGGATCGGTCACGTTCGAGTCGATCAACGACGGTCGGCTGCGCGACAACCAGGGATCCGGCCCGCTCAAAGTGGCGAAGGCGGACAGATGGTTCTTGGCCCGGTCGGTGCGGAGCTCCAGGGCGCCGCCGATCGGCCAGGACTCCCGGCCGGTGTTCTTCAGCCGCAGCGTGACGTCCTGGCTCGTCACTCCCGGGGACCAGCTGGACGGGGTCGCGGATTTGGAGACGAACGAGTAGTGGTAGCCGCGGTCGAGGATGTTGAAGAGCACCGAGCTGCCGGTATCGGCCATGTACTTCTTGCCTTCGACCACCGGCGTGAAGTACTCGCGGATGTTGCCGACCTTGTCCGGCGTCGTCGTCACGAACGAGAAGACCGCGATCTCGCCGGTCGTGATCAGGCCGTCCTCGTCCGCGACCACGCTGTCGGTGCCCGGGTCGTAGCGCCCGTCGATTTCCGAGGGGCGGCTGCCGGCGATCCAATTCTCGGAAGCGTCGATGTCTTCCGCGCCGATCGTCCGGAAGGCGCTGGTCCGCCCGTTAGTCCGGGCCGTCACCAGGCGGACGCGGTTCGTCCCGGCGATCTTCCAGTCCAGCTCGCCGATGTTCTTGACCAGGATCTTCACGCTGCGGCGGTCGCCGGGCAAGAGGTCCGACGCGGAGGCCGTACTGTCGAGGTCGGTCGGTCCGGAGTCCGGATCGGTGACGTAGGTCGCGTAACGCTGGCCGCGCCAATCCGGCGGCCTGATCGTCATCGTGGCGCAAAGGCCGAGGTAGCGCATCCAGCCTACGGTCTCGACCAGAGGAGCGAAGCATTCGGAGCGGGTTCCGGTATTGCCGTTCGACTTGAACGTGGCACGGAACTGGCCCAGCCGGTTCGGCGCCGTGTCCGCCATCAGTTCGATCCGGCCCGGGGAACTCCAGCCAGCCGCCGCCCCGCCGTCGGAGAATATGCTGGTGCGGCCCGCCGGATTGGTAGCGCCGATCCGCACCGGCGTGTCGCCGCCGCGCAACCAACCTCGCCGCCCGGTGTTCCATAGCTTGAACGTCAGGACCGACTGGCCGTTGTTGTACATCCAGCGGCTGCCCGAAATCGCGGCACCGACGTAGTCGTAGTTGGAGCGCCGGTCGTTGACGTACTTGCCGGAAGGGAGCCAAGCGGCGCAACATCTCGGTTCGTAACCATGGATGGTGGGGTCGTACGAACCGGTCGACGCCTTGTACGTCGTTTGCCGGATGCCGAAGTGCGTGTGCGGGGACCAATATCCGTTGGACGCACCCCGCGGCCCGACCGTCCCGATGCGCTGTCCCTTCTTGACCCTGGCTCCGGCCCCGACCCGTCGGTTGTTATTCAGGTGTCCGTACAAGCTGAGCACCGTCCGGCCGCTCCAGCTGTGCTGGATGACGATCAGGTTGCCCCAGCGATACGAGTTGGGAGTCCGCGCCGAATACCGCACGATGCCGTCGGCGGCGGCGTAGACCGGGATGCCGTCGTTGTGACAGACGTCCTCCGCGACGTGGTATCCCCACCCGCCGATGTATTGTCCGAACGCGTAGTTAGGAGTTCCGTACGGGAAGCAGGGGATCTGGAACGAGGAGGCGGCCTTGGCTTCAGAGGGCGCGACCGTCATCGCCAGCGCCACTACCGTAACCGCCGCCGCCGCGGTCACCGCTCCGATGATGCATGTCCGTATTCGTTTCAAGGTCAAGACCGGTCTTCCCAGTCCTATCAAATAAGGGGCGCCGGAACAATAGGCGAATCGTCCAACGGCTACTCCTGAGTGCCTGGCGTACCGGCGACACTACCCGAGACCGACAGGCCGTGGTCCGGGAACCAGGTACGGCCCTCTTGGACCACCCGGAAATGTTCGGTGAACTTCCCGACGTCGGACGCCGTGATCGTAAAGCTGAACAGGGCGGTCTCGCCGGGCAGGATCTCGGTGGCGTCTACCGAACTGAACGTCACGCCATTGACGACCCGGCCGTCAATCCCGGAAGCCCGGCTGGAGGATATCCACGGGTCGGATCCCGCCAACGTCGCGAACGCGGACTGCCGGCCCGCCGGCCGGGCCGTCCCCAGGCGGACCAGGTTAGGACCGGACACCGGCCATACGTACCGCCCCGTGTTCTTCACGGCGATCTGTACCACGGCGGTATCCTCTTCGCGCAGCGTATTCAGGTTTCGGGAGTACGACTTGTTGACGACCTGGTAGTCATACGTTTGCGCGGTGATGTTGAGCGGGAACGCGATGCCCTGGTCCGGCAGCCACGCCGTGCCCTCGTGCACCAGGTTGAACCGTTCCACGTACCGGCCGCCGTCGATATCGGAATCGACGCGAAGCGGCACGTTGAACTGTGCCGTCTGGCCCTGTTCGATTTTCTTGACGTTCGCGGTGACCGAATTTCCGTCTACCCGGCCGTCGATCCCGGAAGCCCGGTTACGCGAAGACCACGGATCGGCCCCGGAGAGCGACGCGAAGAGGGAAGACCGGTTCTGCGGCCCGCTGGTCCCGAGCCGGACCGGATTCGGGCCGCCCACCGGCCACGACCCCCGGCCGTAGTTCTTGACCCGCACGTTCGCGACCAGGGTGTCGCCATAGCCGAGGTCGGAGGGGTCGCGGGAATACTGCTGGCTCACGATCGCATAGTCGTACGCGTCGGACCGCACGGTCACCGGGATGAAGGCGCGGGTTTCCCGCAGCCAGCCGCCAGCGCCATCGCCGACCGGACGGAGGTATTCGCGGTAGGACCCGTCCGGCTTGGTCTTGGTCTGCACCTGGAAGTCGAACCGCGCGACCTGCCCCGGGTTAACGACGCGCTCGCCGGGAGCGTCCGCCACGGCATCGATGCTGCTGGCGCGGTTGGCGGACAGCCAATCGGGCCCGCGGAACGGGGAAGGATGGTCGCGGCCCTTGTCCGTACCGAGCCGCAACTTCCCGTTGACCGGCCAGGACACCTGGCCGCTGTTACGGATGTAGACGCGGGCGGTCTCGGCCTCGCGGCCGAAGACGATCGGATCGGGGTTCTCCTGCTTGACCCACTCGTAATGGTTGCCCTTCGGCAGTATCCGTAACTTGAAGTACAGGCCGATATCGTTCAGCCAACGTTTGTTCTCGATCAGCGGGCGGAAGAATTCCTTGTAGGTCCCGGGCTTGCCGGGGGACTTGATCGTGAAGGAGAAGACGCCGATCTCCCCCGGCTTCACGACGGATGACCGCACGATCCGGCTCTGCGCCGGGACGTACACGCCGTCGAGGCCCGAAGGCCGCCGCGAGTTGA
Source organism: bacterium (assembly GCA_030699935.1). Lineage (GTDB taxonomy): Bacteria > Patescibacteriota > SICC01 > SICC01 > SICC01 > JALYJZ01. The sequence goes on from JAUYKS010000014.1 coordinate 38,497, forward strand.
TCCAACCCTCTCCCCGCGGAACCCCGCCGCGTCCCGACCGGCTGGCGAACGCGCTGTGCCGGTTCTGACGGCGTTCCGTGCCGAGCCGGACCGGATACTTGCCGCCCGCTTGCCAGGCGATGTCCCCTGTGTTCTTGATGTAGGCCTTCAGGTTTACCAGGCTGCCCGGTACCAGGTAGCGATGCATGTCGGTGCGGGTCAATGATACGGAAGAAAGGCTGTCGTGGGCGGTGACGCGGTATCCCCGGGCGGCGTATCGCGGCGCTTGGACCCGGACCTTGGCGTGCATGCCGATGTCGTGCATCCACCCGCGACCCTCGACGAGAGGCCGGAAGTACTTGTAGTACGTTCCCGGCTTTACGCCCTTGTTGTTGAACTTCGCCCGGAAGACGGCGACCTGCCCGGGCGCGGTATCCGATTGCATCCCGATCCGGTTCGCAGTGATCCATCCCTGGCCGCCCATGCCGGCGGAGAACATGGTCCGGTGGTTGAGCGGCCGGGCAGTCCCGATCCGCACTGCGCCCGCGCCGTCCTTCCGCCAAGTCGCCGTGCCGGTATTCTTCAGGCGGAACTGGATCCAGTACTCGGCGGTCTTGCCGGTGGCGATCGCGCCGGTCTGCGAGACATGGCGGTACTTGTACGTGGGGCGCGCCGGCGGCCGCGGCTTGCGGGCGTTGATGAATCGCGTCGGATGGACGTATCGGTTGATCTCCTTCTTGCCCTCGTACCCGTTGATCAACGGCCAGTACTTGCCGGTCGCGGCCCCGTACTTGCCGGGAGTAATCGAGAAGTGGAGGTGAGCCGCCCAGCGGCCGTTCTCGCGCGAGTGGCCGCGGCCGACGGTGCCGATGCGTTGGCCTTTGCTGACGCGCTGGCCGGCGCTGACCCGGCGGTCGTTGCCGAGGTGGGCATATAGTCCGACCACCTTCGCGCCGTCGTCGTGTTCGATCATGATCAGGTTGCCCCAGCGCCAGGAGTCCGGGGTCAGCGCGGAGTACCGCACTACGCCGTCGGCGACGGCGTAGATCGGGGTGCCCGCTGAGCAGCCGATGTCTTGCCCGGAGTGGTACCCCCAGCCGGAAACGTACTGCCGGAAGTCGTATCCGGACAATCGCCACGGGGAACAGGCGTATCGGTATCCGGAAGCCGCTTGGCCGGTTTCGGTTGCCACAAACAGCGAGGCGGCGATACCGATGACCGCCGCGATGCCCAAGAGAACTGTTTTTGATCTGCGCATGTGTCCGTTTGTATTTGCCCCCGGTTCCTCTTCCGAGAAATTGGCTTAGTGTAGCAAAAAAATGGCACCTTGTCAAGTGTTTATGCCTTTACCATGCGGCTTTTACGCATTATCTTGCCCGCATTTTTCCGGACCACATAAACAGAGCCCCAGCGATTCGCTGGAGCCCTGTATCCCTCTCGGGGTTTTTTTGTTGACGGTACCCGGGTACCGATAATTTCTCGCCGACGGCTTTGTACCGCCTGCGGGTTTTTGTTTTCATACCCAGTGTACCTTGTGGGGTCCGGATCACGGCGATTCGAGGTAAATGCAACTTTGCCTCTGTTAAGGATAAAAGTGCCAGTCCGAACAAAGCTATTCCGTGGTTTATTGGGGAAAATTCCCTACGTTCCGAAATAAATAGTGATGTCAAGCGGCATCTGGACGGCGCCGCGAATATCTAGTGCATACTTGCTTACGTTTGCTTGCGTCCCGTCCCGGTCGCGTACACTGGAACGGTGACTACCCTGCTGTTCGCGTTCCTGCTGACGTTCGCCGCCGCCGCCGCCTTCACGCCGTGGGTCGGCCGTTTGGCGATCCGGCTCGGTATCGTGGACCGTCCGGGCGGCCGGCGCATCCACCGGAAGGTGACCCCGCGCCTCGGCGGCGCCGCGGTGCTGGCGGGATTCTTCGTCGGGTTCCTGGTCTTCCTGCCGCAGCTCGCGCCGAACTTCCGTCCGGGGCAGCTCCTGATCTTCTCGCTGACCGCCGTCTTCCTGCTGCTGGTCGGATTCTGGGACGACCGCCGCGGCCTGTCCCCGCCGGTCCAGCTCTTGAGTCACATCGTCGCCGGCATCTCGCTGGCTGCCGCCGGCATGGCGATCGAGGAGATCACGAACCCGTTCGGCGGGAAGATCCCGCTCGACCAGCTCCAGGTCGCCATGCCGTTCGATGCCGGCGGCCGGATGCTGAACCTGCCGGCGGACCTGCTTACCGTGATCTGGGTGGTCCTCGTCATCAACGCGGTCAATTGGCTGGACGGACTGGACGGTCTGGCGTCGGGGGTCGGCGGCATCGCCGCGGTCACCATCGCGTTGCTTTCGTTGAGCGCCGTCGTCGACCAGCCGCACGTCGCGCTCCTGGCGCTGCTGTTAGCAGGGAGCATCGCCGGGTTCCTGATCTACAACTTCCATCCCGCCAAGATCTTTCTCGGGACGATCGGTTCGACGTTCATCGGCTACGTCCTGGCGACCTTGGCCGTGATCTCCGGCGGCAAGATCGCGACGGCGTTCCTGGTGCTCGGCTTCCCGATCCTCGACGCGACGACGATAATCCTGCGACGGGTCGCGACGGGCGCGCCGCCGTGGAAGCCCGACACGCGGCATCTCCACCACCTGTTGCTGCGGCGCGGGTTCACGGTCCGCAAGACCGTCTTGTTCCTGTACGGCGTCTCGGCCGTCTTCGGCCTGACCGCGCTGATCGCCGGTACGACCGGCCGGAAAGTTTTAATGGCCGCCGTCCTTGCGGTGATGCTTGTCACGTTGCTGGTCTGGTTGGCGCGGCCGGTTTCGAAGACCAAACCGACCCGGAAGCTCGCGCGCTGACTCCGCCGGCTGATATAGTAATCGGTTGAATCAATATGGAAGCAGCAATACATGAACGATTGTCCTTCGATGCGGATCCGGAGTATTCCGGCCCGGAGCTAGACTTGAATCCGGACCTCCCCTCGCACGAATCGGCGAACGAGCGGCTCAGTCTCACCGAAGAAATCCAGCTGGCGCGGCGGATCGAACAGTGCGATCCGGAAGCCTTGGATCGGATCGTCGAAGCGCACCTTGACCTGGTCTTCTACCATGCCTACGTGAATCGCAACAAAGGAATCGAATTCGAGGAATTGGTACAGGAGGGAAGCATCGGATTGGTCGATGCCGCCAAGCATTTCGATTATCGGCTCGGTAACCGCTTCAACACGTTCGCATACGAACGGGTCCGCGGTGCGGTAATCGACACTCTCCGCACTCAACAGAGAATCATCCGTATACCAGCCTCCGTCACGAGGAAGCTCGGCAAACGAACTCGTGCGGAGGGATTATTACATGAGCTTCTGGATCGTCCGCCGACGGACGAAGAACTGGCTGAATATCTGGATTTGGAACTTAGGGATCTGGATCCGTCCTGGGCGCAATCGCCTCAGACCATCGACACCAGGCCCAACCAAGAGGGCGAGGATTTCACGCTTGAGGCGATGCTTCCGGACCACGGAGCTTCGGATCCCGAACGTTGCCTGATCGCTTCCGAAGACGTCGAACGGATATCCGAAGCGGTCGAAAAGGTCATGTCGGACCTCGACGAGCGCACACGGTCGATCGTCGAATTGTATTACGGACTGAAGGATGAAGGTCCGATGAGTTTACGGGCAGTTGGGGAACGGTTCGGGGTTACCGAATCCCGGATCAGTCAGGTCGTGAAACCGGTTCGGGAAAAACTACAAGCGGCACTGTTGGAAAGCGAATTCTATCATCCTGAGCGAAAGCGTAACGGACGCAACGGGGCCCGGAAATTCCGTCTCAAGCGTCTCGGTGATCGCGTTCAGGCTGAAATTGAGAAAGCGCAGCGGTTGTACCAGGATGAAGCGCATGACCAGGTTCTCCAAACGCTGGAAGGGCTGGATCAAAAGCCGCCGTATCCTGACAATGGGCCATTCAGTATATTGCTGGTTCAAGCCCGATCCGGGGACGAATCGGCGATCCGCACCCTGTCCGCCGAGTATCGCGGCGCGGCGTTGATCGCCGCCGCCCATTATGTATCGGAAAACGGATCCGGGTTTAATGCGGACGTTGCCCGTGCCGCCGAGGCGGACGCCGATGCGGCGTTTCGAGAGTCGCTGGCGGATGCACCGTTGAACGGACGGCGTTTTATGCATCATCTCTACCGGAAGACGCACGAAGTCCTCGAGTCTGCGGCGTAAATTTTCGAAATCAAAAAATCGGGCCCGCCTTATGCACATGATAATTCGACAATCGCCTGGAGTCGCAGGGCCTTCCCACGGTAAGCTAAGGACCGTATGGCTAAAGACATCAGCACCGGCAAAGGGCTCTGGATAGGCCTCCTGATCCTCGGGCAGGTCACCGCGATCCTGGTCCTGACGGCGATCGCCGGGTACGTACTCGACCTCGTATTCGACACGGCGCCGTTCGCTCTGGCCGGTAGCGTGATCATCGGCGGGATCGGCGCGACCCTGGTCGTGCTCAAGGAAGTCGTGGGACTGGCGAAATGATCGAACTGCACACCCCGCCGCTCGGCCCGGAACCGCTCTTTATGATCGCCGGTATCCCGATCACCAACGGGATCCTCGGCACCTGGGTCGCGATGGCGCTGCTGGTCGCGTTCCTATTGATCGCCACCCGGAAACTCCGCGCGGTGCCGAAAGGCAGCCAGAACATCCTCGAGATCGCGGTCGAGCAACTGACCGGCATCGTCAACACGGTGATGGAGGACGAGGACCGCTCACGGAAATACCTGCCGCTGATCCTGACGATCTTCCTGTTCGTGCTCTTCCTGAACTGGGCGGCTCTCCTGCCGGGCTTCGGGACGATCCTGTTTGACGCCGCCGGCGGCCACGAGGTACCGCTGCTGCGGGCCGGCTCGACCGACCTCAATCTCACTTTCGCGATGGCGGGAGTCGCGTTCCTGGTCGTCCAGGCGACCGGCCTGGTGGTGGTCGGCATGTTCAAGTATCTCGGCAAGTTCGTCCACGTACACAGCGCTTTCCATCGCCCGTTCAGCCTCAAGAACGTCCTGATGACCGTGCCGAACTTCCTGCTCGGGCTCACCGAACTGATTTCCGAGATCGCCAAGTTCATCGCGCTGAGCTTCCGGCTTTACGGCAACATCTACGCCGGCGAGGTCTTGCTGGTCGTCTTCGGGACGCTGTTGCCGGTATTCGTGCCGCTTTCGGGTCCGTTCTACCTACTGGAGATCTTCGTCGGCCTGATTCAGGCGTTCGTGTTTGCTATGCTGACTATTGTGTTCATCAAGATCGCGTCGCTGAACACGGAACACTGAACTCGAAAGGAATTTTTTCATGGATACAGAAGCCGCCACCGCATTAGCCAAAGGACTGACGCTGATCGCCCTGCTCGGACCCGGCATCGGCGTGGGATTCGTCACCGGTAAGGCCGTCGAGGCGATCGGGCGCAACCCCGAGGCTGCCGGCCGAATCATCGTCTACATGTTCCTGGGCGCCGCTTTGACCGAAACGATCGCGTTCTACGCGATCATGATGACCTTCGTCATCTAACCGATTCCTATGGAGATTCTCGAACGATTCGGCATCGAGGGTAAGCTGTTGCTTGTCCAGTTCATCAACTTCGCGATCCTGCTCGCGGTGATCTGGAAGTTCATCCTGCCGCGGCTGACGTCGTTGATGCGGGAGCGGGAGCGGAAGGTCGCCGATTCGCTGAAGGGAGCCGAGCAAGCGCGTCAGGAGATCGAGGAGCTCCAAGCCAAGCAGGCCAAGGAGCGCGAGGCCGCCCGGGCCGCGGCCGAGCGGATCGTCGCCGAGGCGAAGGAAGCGGCCCACGAGTCCAAGGAACAGATCATGGCAGAGGCACGGAAAGAGTCCGCGGCCCTGCGCGAGCGTACCGAACAGGCGCTGACGCAGGAACGCGAGTCGCTGCGCACGGAACTCCGCGCCGAGCTGGCCGGCCTGACCGTCGAGACCACCCGGAAGATCCTGACCGATGTGGTGACGCCGGCGGACCGGAAGCGTTTGGTGCAGGCCGCGGAAAAGCATCTCGCGAAGCAGGCGAAAGTCGCGAAGCCGACGAAATCTGGAGGGAAGCGTGGCTGACCTCGGTCCTTACGCCGACGCGCTGAAAGTCGTCGCCAAGGACAAGGCGGCGTCCTGGCGGGAACTCGCTGCGCTTTCGGAAGCCGTCTCCCGAGAACCGGAACTGAAGCGCGGCTTGATCGACGCGGGCACCCGGCCGGAGCCGGCCCGCGGCAAGCGGCTCGCCGCGTTGCTGAAGCCGGTCAGTACTCCGGTCGCCAAGCTGGTCGGACTATTGCTGGCGGAAGGCGCGCTGGGCCAACTCTCCGAGCTCGTCGACGTCTACTCGCGGAGCCTGGCCAAGGAAGGCTTCGTCCGCGTCCACCTCGAATCGGCGGAGCGATTGACGGACGCGGAGGAAAAGAAGGTCCTCCGAGCGCTGAAGATCGCACCGGCCAAGGCCCTGATCACGTCCGAGACCGGCCCCTCGCTGATCGGCGGCATCCGCGCTACGGTAAACGGGCGTGTCCACGACGCGACGCTCGGCGGACGGCTCGACCGGGCCGCCGAGGCGCTGCAAGGAGCAGCCGCATAAGGAAACATCATGGCTAAGACAACCGAACAGATCGTAGATTCACTCCGGACCGCCGTCAGTCGCGCCAAGGTCGGCGCGGAACTGGCCGACACCGGCCGGATCATCTCGGTCGGCGACGGCATCGCCATCGTCTCAGGGCTGTCCGGCGCCCAGGCGGCCGAGAAGCTCGCTTTCCCGGGCGGCCGCACCGGCATGGCCCTGAACCTCGAGGAAGGCACCGTCGGCGTGGTGCTACTGGACGACGCAGCCGGCCTCACCGAGGGCGACGAGGTCCGCCGCACCGGCGAGGTCATGAGCGTGCCGGTCGGCGAGGAGCTGGTCGGACGCGTAGTCAACGCGCTCGGTGAACCGATCGACGGCAAGGGCCCGATCAAGACGAAGCGACGTGAGCCGGTCGAGAAGATCGCACCCGGCGTGATCACCCGGAAGTCGGTTGGCGAGCCGCTGCACACTGGCATCAAGGCGATCGACGCCATGGTCCCGATCGGCCGCGGCCAGCGCGAGCTGCTGATCGGCGACCGCCAGTCCGGCAAGACGACGATCGCGGTCGACACGATCCTCAACCAAGACGATTCGAAGACGGGCGTGATCTCGATCTACGTCGCGATCGGCCAGAAGGAATCGAAGGTCCGGCGGCTGGTCGGCGTCCTCGAGAAGCACGGCGCGATGAAGCGCTCGATCGTGGTGGTCGCCTCGGCGACCGACCCGGCCGCCCAGCAATACCTGGCGCCGTACGCTGGCGCGACGATGGGCGAGTACTTCCGCGACAACGGCCAGGACGCGCTGATCGTCTACGACGACCTTTCCAAACACGCCTCCGCCTACCGCGAGCTCTCGCTCCTGCTGCGCCGGCCGTCCGGGCGAGAGGCCTATCCCGGCGACGTCTTCTACCTGCACTCGCGGCTGCTGGAGCGCGCGGCCAAGCTCGACGACAAGCACGGGGGCGGATCGCTGACGGCGCTGCCGGTGATCGAGACCCAGGCCGGCGACCTCTCTGCCTACATCCCGACCAACGTGATCTCGATCACGGACGGCCAGATCTTCCTTGAGACTGACCTCTTCTATCAGGGCATCCGGCCGGCGATCAACGTCGGCAACTCGGTCTCCCGGGTCGGCGGCTCCGCGCAGAACAAGGGCATGAAGTCCGTGGCCGGGACGCTCCGGCTCGAACTCGCCCAGTACCGCGAGCTGGCGGCCTTCGCGCAGTTCGGCTCCGACCTCGATGAAGCGACCCAGAAGAAACTCGAGCGCGGCAAGCGGCTGACCGAGGTCTTGAAGCAGCCGCAAAACCGGCCGCTCCCGGAGTGGGCCGAGGTCGCGTCGATCTACGCCGTCACCAGCGGCAGTCTCGACGACGTGGCGCCGGAGAAGGTCCAGGACTTCGAGGCGGCGCTGCACAAACAGCTCGAGACCAAGGAGAAGAAATTGGTCGACGAGATGCGGCAGGACCCGAAACTGCCGGATTCGCACAAGAAACGCCTCGATTCCGTCATCGCCTCGGTCAAGAAGAAGCTCAAGTAGCATGGCCTCGACCCGCGACATCAAGCGGCGGCTGTCCTCGATCGACAACACCCGACAGATCACCCGGGCGATGGAGATGGTGGCCGCCACCAAGATGCGGAAGGCGCAGGAGGCCGTCCGGGCCGGACGGGCATACGGCGAGCGCGCCCAGGAATTGCTGGCCGAGGTGTCCGCGGAGTCCGACGGAAGGGATCAACCACTGCTGGCCCGGCGTCCGGTCAAGAAGACCGGTATCGTGCTGGTCACTTCCGACCGCGGCCTGGCCGGCGCGATGAACACCAACGTCCTCAAGGCCGGGCTGGAAGCGGCGAGCGTCGGGACCGCCCGTGCCGGCTCCGGACAAAGCACCTTCATCCCGGTCGGACGGAAGGCCGAGCAGGCGCTGACCGCGCGCAAGCTCCCGATGACCGCCGCCTTCAGCGGGCTGCTCGACACGCCGGAGTATCAGGAAGTCCTGCCGATCGCCGAGATCTTGATCAACGACTTCACCGACGGCAAGCTGGACGCGATCGACCTCGTCTACCCGAAGTTCGTCTCGACGCTCCGCAACGAGGCCGTCGTCGAACGGCTGCTCCCGGCGACGCTTCCGGACAAATCCGATGGCGGGGCGGGGACCAAGCCCGGAGCCAAGGCGCTCCTCACTTTCGAGCCGAGCCCGGAAGAAGTTCTTACCGCGCTGCTCCCGCGCCTGATCGAGATCCGCCTCTTCACGGCGCTGCTCGAGACCAAGGCCTCCGAGCACTCCTCGCGGATGATCGCGATGCGCAACGCCACCGGCAACGCCGAGGACCTGCTCGACGCGCTGCGGCTCAGCTACAATCAGGCCCGCCAGCAGGCGATCACCACCGAGATCGCGGAAATCGCGGCTGCCAGCGCTACGAAGTAACAAAAACTAGCCTTCTTGACGCCTCGCGGCTACCACGTACGATGAGCCTGTGAGGGAGCAAAAAGCTTGCTCATTCATACAAAAAAGCATTGACGGAAAGGCCTTTCTACGCTACAATGCCTCAACCTGAAGAACCAATGAACAGCTTCCAACTCCAGGAATTGATCAAAAACGTACAGACAATGATGCGCTGTCCGAGTTGCGGCGCCCACTACACCGAGAACCACATCCACTTCCTCGGCCAGCTCGACATGGCCGCGCTGATCCAGCTCGACTGCGAAAGCTGCGGGCTGCCGGTGATGGCGACGATCGTGGTCTCCGGCAAGGAACAGCAGACGCCGAAGCTGCTCTCCGACGTCAGCAAGGAAGACCTCAAGGGCAAGCACGTCAAAGACCCCGTCACCTCCGACCACGTGGTCGACACCCATCAGTTCCTCAAGGAATTCGACGGGAACTTCGAGAAAGCCTTCGCGGGCGGCGGCTCTGGCGGCTGACCCAGCCTGACCCAGCCTGACCGCGTCAGCCGCTTTGCGGTACCGTTGAAGTATGTCGACACTCGAACAATCGGCAGGCGAACAGCGCCGGGTCGCGATCCTCGGCAGTGGATACACCGCGGCCGTCGCGGCGGAGATCATCCATCATCATCCGGATTTCAAGCTGGCGGTGGTAGCGAGTCGCAGTAAAGCAGGCGGCCGCTTCGATTGGATATCTCAGGACTGGGCGGTTCCGCTACATGGACTGCCGATCGTTATCGAACACCCCTCGAATATTTTCGAAGATCCGGAAAGCTGGGAATTGGACGCTGCGTTGGTCACATACGCCGATGCCGAAGGGGCCGAAGCGTCGGAGACTTTGCAGGCGAACGGCCTGCGGGTGGTCGACCTCGGCGGCGGCCTGCGACTGCGCGATCCGGAAACGCGCGAACGTTGGTACGGCGAGGATACGGCCACCGACCTGCTCGCCAGCGAAGACGTCGTTTACGGATTGACCGAGCTCTACCGCGATGAAATCCGGGAAGCCGAAGTAGTCGCGAATCCCGGCTGCTACCCGACGGCCAGCGTGCTTGGCCTGGCGCCGTTGGCGCGGGAAGGATTGATCGAATCCGTGCAGATCGAAGCGTATTCCGGAATTTCCGGCGCCGGCTTGGGCGGCAGAGAAAAATTCAAGGATACCCGCGGAGATGTCGTCGAATACGGCCGGGACGGTCATCGGCACCAGCCGGAAATCGAACAGGAACTGGCCGCACTCGGTTGTCACGGACCGGTTGAGTTCCGGCCCCACGTCATCACAGACGTTTTCCAGGGGATGAGCCTGAACTGCAACGTGACGTTGAATCGCGAGGCGTATCGGGACGAAATCGAGACTCTATACCAGGACGCATATCGGGACGAGCCCTTCGTCGAGGTAGTAGTCAGGCCGCCTTCCATGGAAGCGGTTCGGGAGACTAACCTTTGCCGGATGTATGTGGCCTCGCTGGATATAGTGAAGGGAAACAAGTTTTCGGTGAGGGTAGTGATCGACAATCTCTGGAAAGGCGCCTCCAGTCAGGCGGTCCAGAACCTCAACCTGATGCACGGCCTGCCGGAAGAGACCGGCCTACCCGCCTCGACACTGGAGCGAATCGCCGGATAACGCTATCATTGACTGACGTATGGCTGATTACACGCTCAAAGCGGAACCGCGCGAGGAAACCGGCAAACAGGTCGGGCGCTTGCGCCGCGACGGCAAGGTGCCGGCGGTGCTTTACGGACACGGCGTGAAGCCGCGGAACCTGACGCTGAGGCGCGGCGAGCTCGAGCGCGTCTATCACAAGGCGGGCGGCTCGACCGTGGTCGGCATCAAGCTCGGCGGCGACAAACCGGCCGAGGAAAACGCGCTGATCCAGGAGGTCCAGCACGACCCGCGCACCGGCCGCTACCTGCACGCCGACCTCTACCGCGTCCGGATGGACGAGAAGATCAAGGCGACCGTCCCGCTGACGTTCGAGGGAACCGCTCCGGCCGTCCGCGAGCTCGACGGTACGCTGTTGACCAACCTCAACGAAGTCGAGGTCGAATGTCTGCCGGGAGACCTCCCGTCGGAGATCATGGTGGACGTGGAGTCGCTGGCGACGTTCGAGGATTCGATCACCGTCGCGGACCTGAAGGTCGCCGCCGGCGTGGAGATCCTCGCCGAGGAAGACGCCAGCGTCGCGACCGTCACCCCGCCGCGCACCACGGAAGAACTCGAGGCGCTTGAAGAGGAAGACACCGAAGGCAAGCCCGAGGACACTGAGGTCGAGGGCGGCGAAGGTGAAGAGGGTGCCGAGGGCGAGGGCGGCGAGGAAGCTGCCGAAGGAAAAGGTGTCGAAGGCGAAGGCGGATCCGAAAAATCCGACGAGAAGCCGGACGACAAGGGCGACAAGGGCGACAAGAGCGACAAGAAGAAGGACTGATCAGCCGCCGATGCGGTAGGCGGGCTTCACGCCCAGCAAGTCGGCCAGCAGGTACGCGACGATCAGGTAGGCCAGGAAGATCAGGATCAGGCCGAGGATCGCGTAGAGTACGGTATTCCGTGCTTTTTCGACGCCTTCGGGATTGCCCATCGAGATGATGAAGCGGAAGCCGCCGATGATGATGAACAGCAGGGCGATCGCGCCGCCCCAGAGCAGCAGCGTGTTGATCACCTGCGCGAACACCGACGTCGGTTCGAACGCGATCAGCGGGTTGGGGATATTAGGGGGAGTAAGCGGTTCCATAATGGCCTTTTACGGCTACTGAACATATCGCATCCGGCCCGCGTTGACAAGCTGACAAGCGGGCAACTATACTACTAGCGAGCTACAATAAAGTAGCCGGAGGGCGGAGGGCGACGGACACGGGTTCACTTCTAAATCATCATGAAATACTGGCTGTACATTTTGGCGGGTCTGGCACCCGCGCTCACCCTACCGCTTCCGGCGGTGGCGGCCGACCCTTCACCGGTGCCGGTCGCCTCGCCGGCGGCGAGTCCGACCCCGGCCATAATGCCCGTGCCGGCCCCGTCCGGCGGCGAGCTCCGGATCAATGAGTTCCTGCCGAATCCGGCCGGCGTCGATACCGGCAACGAATGGATCGAGCTAAAGAACGTCAGCCCGAAAGCGCTCGACATCGGCGGGGTCAAGCTGAAGCGGCAGAACGGCACCACGGTGGCCACGGTCCCGGCGAGCACGACTTTGAATGCCGGTCAGGTGTTCCTGATGACGGCCTCCGGCAGCATGGTTAACGACGGCGATACGCTCGAACTGTGGGCCGGCACCGTGAAGGTCGATCAGGTCACGTATGACACCGCAGAAGACGGGCTGTCGTGGGTGCGGCTCAGCGCGGCCGAAGGCGCCTGGTCCGGCCAACCGACCCCGGGCCAAGAGAACCCCTCGGAGGTTTCTTCCGGACCCGGAGGAGAAGGCAGCTCCGGTGCCGGCTCCGGCGGCGGTGCCGTGACAGACCCGACCAGCGCGTCGACCCGAGGCGGCGCGGCCGGCAGCAGCACGGTGTCCCGCCGCACCGCCGCCGCGCTGGCCAAGCGCGGACCGTTGCCGCAAGCGGGCGTCGGCACGTGGCCGTACGTCCTGCCGATGCTCCTTGCTACACTCTATGCTTACAAGACAAGAGAAGATTTATGAGCCGTAACCATGATTACTAATTCACCCGAAGAGACCAAGGAACTCGGCCGCCGGTTGGCGGAGATGCTGGACGGCGGCGAGAACCTGCTGCTGGTCGGCGACCTGGGAGCCGGCAAGACGCTGTTCGCGCAGGGATTGGCCGAAGGGCTCGGCGTCACCGAGCCGGTGAAGTCGCCGACTTACACCTACCTCCGCGAATACGACCTGCCGAACCGGTCGACGCGGTTGGCCCACTTCGACCTCTACCGCCTGCCCGACCGCCCGACCGAATCCGAGCTGCACTCCATCGAGCTGCCGGAGCGGCTGGCCGACCGGGACGTGATCACGGTGATCGAGTGGGCGGACAAACTGGCCGACCCCCAAAACGGGACCTGCTGGACGTTGGAATTCGCGGTTTCCGAAGACGGCAAACGGGAGATCAGCCTTCCAAAGGCGCTCCGCCGGGCGGCTTCATGAGGCGGTCGTCATGAGGGTATTCCTGCTGATCGATACCGCCGACGAGCCGGCGGTGATCGCGCTGGCCACCGCGAGAAAGGTGCTGGCCGAATCGACGTTGGCGGACCGGAAGCGCCTGTCGGAGGAACTGCTGTCGCGGATCGACTGGTTGTGCGCAGAGTCCGGCACGAAACTCGCCGGCCTGTCCGCGATCGGGATCGTCAACGGCCCGGGCCCGTTCACGGCGCTCCGGATTGGAACGGCCGTGGCCAACGCCCTCGGCTACGCGCACAAGCTGCCGCTGGTGCCGGTGGATCGCGAGACGGCCCCGTCGCTCCTGGCGTTCGCGAAGCTCGTCGCGGAACGGCTGCAGAAACGCGACGTCGTCAAGGCCGTGCTGCCCAACTACGGCCGCGAACCGACGATCACCCCGCCGAAGGACCGACGCGGTACACGTTGATCGGGCCGGTCGGGGAATCGAACCGTTCCCAGAGCGGATACCGTTTGGCGAAGTACGCCTCGTCGACCTTGTATCCCTTGTCGCTGAGTTCGGACGGTCCGATCACCACGTAGTCGATGCCGTACTTCCGCAGGAGCGCGGGGGTCTCCGGGTCCGCTTCGTAGATGCGGGACACGTCCGCTTCCCGTCCCTTGAAGTCCAACCCGTAGCTCCAGAGCCAGCCGGAGTATCCGAGTGCCAGCCGCCGTCCGGCCAACGAGCCGATCGAGTTGTTGATCATTTGCGAGGTCAGCCAGACGGAATCCGGCGCCGATCGCTCCCGCACGACCGCCGCGATGTCCTGTCCGACTTGGTCGAACATCACGGCGCGATAGTTGTTCGGCGGCAACGTCCGGCTGACGTCCGCCACGCCGGCCAGGATCAGGAACGGGAACAAAGCGACGACTCCGGTCCTCGCCCAGCCTCCTTTTTCAAACAGCCAGACCAGCAGCGCCGCCACGGCCGGGATGCTCATCACCAGCCAGTAGACGAGCAGCTTGGTATTGTCCCAGTCCCAGGGCTGGAAGATGTAGAGGTTCGCGATCAGCCAGACTATCGCGGCGGCTCCGGTGAACTGGAGCAGTAGCGGATTCCGTTTCCGGAGCCACCAGAACGTAACCAGCAGCAGCGGCAGGAACAACCCGGCGTTCTTCAGCCAGAACCAGGGTAGGAATTCGCCGTGTGCCGTCCAGCCCAGTTGGTATCGGAAGAACATGTAAGACCGCACGCCGGAGGCGATCCACAGCACTTGCGGCAGCGCCAGGATCAGGATTGGGACGACGAAATAGAGCCAGGGCGCGAGCTGACGCCACCGGCGTTTTCGGCGCCCAGCCAAGCGGCCCCAGGTCAGGAGGGCGAGGCCGGGAGTGAGCAGGCCGAGATAGACCAGCGAATGGGTGTGGACCAGCGGCAGCAGGACCGCGACCAGTCCGGCGGCCAGGAACGGCCCGCGTGGCCGGCCGGACTTGAGCCCCGCGAACAACAGGGACAGGATGGTCAGGGTCAGCGGCAACCCGAACAGAAAGGCCCGCTGCGGGATCAGGTAGGCGTAGATCGGATTGATGAAGTTGATGTTCGGGAGCGGCACGTCGCCCGACGTGATGGTGTACCCGTGCGGCAGGTCGCCCAGGAAGGTTCCCAGCGACTGGCCGGCGTTCGCGAAGTCGTCGACCAGGTTCACGAATCCCAGTCCGCCGAACAGGTAGAAGAGCACGGCGCCGGCGACCATCGCTTTGGGTCCGGCGGTCAGCCGCAGGAACGCGGTCAGCATGCCCAGCCCGGATACGATCAGGAGCACGCCGGGAATCTTCATCGCGGCCAGCAAGCCGATGCCGCCGACGGCCAGCATCGCCGAGACGAAGTTGGTAATCAGCGGGTAGGTGATCTTCTGGCCGGCCAAGGCCGTCTGTTCCGGCGGGAAGTTGTCCCCGTAGACGAAACTGGTCGTCTGGGCCAGATGTTGGTTCCAGTCGCCCCAGACGTTTCCGAACCCGGCGTAGAGCATCCCGCCGTCCTCGAACAGCGCGCGCCACATGATCGCTATGAGCGCCGCGGCGATGCCGATGAACGCGGCCAGGCCGAGCTTGAACGACCGGCGGTGAAGCCGTTTCCGGAAGTCCCCGGCTTCGGCACCCACCTTTTCCGGGATTCCGGCGCGCCAACCGACGGCCGCGGCAGCGGCTGTCAGTACGATGCTTGCCGCGAACACGGCGCCGTCGGACAGGCCGAAGTACAGCGAATACACGAACCCGAGCAGGCCGCCGACCGCGAGCCCGATCGGGATGCCGGCGAACATCCGTTCCTCGATGCGCAAGGCAATCGGCAGCAGGTACGCGATACTTATGCCGAACGAGGCTGCACTGAGCAGAAAAAAGACGGAAAGCATACTTGTTCAGGGTACCGTGCCGGAATTCCCCAAGCGAGCCCGGGCCGGGCCCGGACGAAGAAGAAGCCGGGGTGGTATAGTGAAACGGAAATG
>JAUYKS010000018.1 GCA_030699935.1 bacterium
GTCGCCGGCCACCGGGTGAAGGTAACCAATCCCGACAAGGTCTTCTGGCCGGACGAGGGTGTCACCAAAGGCGACCTGATCGTCTACTACGACCGCATGGCGAAGACGATCCTGCCGTACCTGAAAGACCGTCCGGAATCTCTACACCGGCATCCGGACGGCATCAAGGATCCGGGCTTCTATCAGAAGGACGTGGATCACCAGCGGCCGCGGTGGGTGAAGGTCCGGACGATCCGTTCCGAGTCGGACCGACAGGGCGATCAGAAGGATATCAACTATCTTGTCTGCAACGACAAAGCGACCCTGCTGTATCTGGCGAACCTCGGATGCATCGAGCTGAACCCATGGCTCTCGCGGATCGGCCCGGGCCGGGGCCGGCTCGACAAACCGGACTGGCTGCTGATCGACCTCGACGCCAAGACCAGCGGATTCCGGAACGTCGTCGGGGTCGCGCAAGAGATCCGGGAACTCTTGGAGGAGACCGGCGCGAAGTCGTATCCGAAGACGTCCGGCAAATCCGGCATGCACATCTGCCTGCCGCTCGGCGCGAAGTACGGTTACGAGCAGTCGCGGCGGTTCGCGGAACTCCTAATGCAGTCAATGCATCGACGCTGCCCCGACCTGACGAGCTTGGAACGGAGCCCACACAAACGCCAGGGCCGCGTCTATCTCGACTTCCTCCAGAACAGCCGCGGTCAGACGATGGCGGCGCCGTACTGCCTGCGGCCGGTCCCCGGTGCCACGGTCTCGACGCCGCTCGAATGGGACGAGGTCGTCGAGTCGCTGGACCCCAAGGACTTCACGATCGGGAACATCGAGGCGCGGGTGAAGAAGGTCGGCGACCTCTGGAAGCCGGTACTTGGCAAGGGGATCGACCTCGGCAAGGCGCTCGGCAAGCTCGAGAAACTTTCGTGATTTCCAATCGCCAACCCGCCGCCCGCCAACCCGGGGGTGTTGCGTTCATCCCTCCGGCCGGGTACGCTTTCCTTGAAATAAGCCTAACGAGGTAAGGGGTAAACAAAAATGGAACACAGCAACGACGTGCCGGCGAACAAATGGGTCCTCTTGGGGACCGTCCTGACGGGATTGCTTGTCGTCCTGCTCGAGGTGACCGCGGTCACGAACGGCATCGAGACGATCGCACCGGCCGTCGGCGCCGACGCCAGCGGTGCGGGCTGGATCCTGAAGGCCTATCTGCTGTCGTTCGCAGTGCTGCTCCTGATCGGCGGTAAGCTTAGCGACCTGTTCGGCCGCCGCAAGACGCTACTGGCCGGACTGGCCGTTCTCGCCGTCGGCTCGGTCGCGGCGGGCGCCGCTTCGAACGAAGGTTGGCTGATCGGATTCCGGGCGCTGCAAGGCGCCGGTGCCGCGCTCGTGCTTCCCGCCACCCTGGCCCTGATCCTCGATACCTTCCCGCGCCGGCAACGCGGCGCAGCCTTCGGCTGGTGGACCGCGACGCTCGCGGTGGCCCTGGCCGGCGGCATCGCGCTCAGCGGCCTGGCGATCGACGCCCTCAGTTGGCGCTGGATCTTCTACGGCAACGCGATCCTCTCGGTCCTGGCGATCCTGTTCACTTTCCGATTCGTCGCCGGAGGGCCGCGTCCGGAACGCCGCGGATTCGACGTATCCGGCGCCCTGACCGTGACCGGCGGCCTGGCCGCGCTCGGTCTCGCCGTGCTGGAAGGTTCAAGCACCGGCTGGGATTCACCGCTGATCATCGCGCTGTTCGCGCTGGCGGCCAGCCAGCTACTGGCCTTCGTGCTCGTCGACCGGCGGCAGACCGATCCGCTGATCAACCTCAGCCGCTTCCGCACCCGCAACTTCGGGGTCGGCAGCCTGATCATGTTCCTGGCCTCGGGCGGTATCCTCGGCGGCCTGCTGGTGATCGCGCTGCAGCTCGAACAGGTGCTCGGCTATTCGTCGCTCGACACCGCCGTGGCCTTGCTGCCGCTGGCGCTCGTGATCCTCGTCGTCGCGCCGATGGCGGGACGCCTGCTCCGACGCTTCGACCAGCGCTGGCTGGTCGCCGGAGGACTCCTGTCTGTGAGCGGCAGTCTCTGGTGGCTTTCCACGGTCGAAGCGACCAGCACCCGCGTCGACCTACTGCTGCCGCTGGCGCTCTTCGGCCTCGGAACGGCCGTGGCGTTGCCCGCTTTGATCAACGCGTCGCTGGATGATGTTCCCGGTAGCGAATACGGCACGGCGGCCGGCGCGTTCGGCGCGGCGCGGACCGTCGGCGTGGTGGTCGGCGTGGCCGTAGCCACCTCATTATTCGTCTCGCAGATCGATACGCAGGTACCGAAGGCGCTGGCGGACAACGCCAAGTCCCAGCAGGGTACCGAGGGACAGACCGGAACGGACGTCGGGACGGTCCCCGGCATCAAGTCGCCCGCCGGAGTCGGAACTGTCGCTGGCACCGGAGTCGGCACTGGCACCGGGACCGAACAGGGCGGACTGGTCATCAACCTTCTGCACATCGACGAACCGGGCGCCGGCCTTTCCGGCACTAGCCAGACCGCTCCGGGGTCTGCTCCGGGCATTGCCCCAGGCGTTGCTCCGGGAGCTGCGCCGGTCGGCCCGCTGCCGCGTGCGGCCGAGCCGCTGCCGGTACTCGGCACCATCGCCCAGGCGAAGCTGGGCGGAACGGGAGCCCTGACGCAGCGCCAGCAGGAAAAGCAACAGAAGCAAGCCGAGGAACAGCAGAAGAAGGCCGAGGAGCAAACCAAGCTTCAGGAGGTCAGGACCGAGAGCGCCATCGACGAGGGTCTCTCGAAAGCCGCCGGTAACACGTTCCGCTACCTCTCGATCTTCACGCTGCTGGGCGTGCTGGCCACGATCTATCTCGGACGGTCCCGCGCGGGTCGCAGCGGCGAGTCCGAGAACCTGTAGCGGCGAATACCGCGCAATCTCCCTACTTGCTAACCCGTAGATGACCCAGTATGCTCGGGCCGTGAGGAAGTTGAAAAGTCCGATAGCGCTCCTGCTTGGTCTCGTTCTGGCCGTGACGGCCGGGGTCTCGGCTGCGACGACCGCGTCCGCGGCGGGGAAGCCGGTATCGGTACCGCCGGGCGCCGGTGACGTGCGGCCGCTCGGTGTCGCGTTCGATCCGGGCAGCGGCCGTCTGGTGCAGGGCTACGCCATCGTGCATCGTAAGAAGAACGCCCGAGGTGGCGGCCAAGCCAGGCAGGGCAAGATCCAATGCTACGGGTTCCTCGCCAAGAACGCCAAATGGAAGACGGTCGAACCCTGGGTCGTCAACCCGGGGAACACTAGCGGATTAACGGACGCGTTCGTAGCGTCGAACCTGGCCGCCGACATCGCGAAATGGGAGGACGCCGCTGACGGCGCCGTGGGCAGCGGCCCCGGCGTGAACATCCTCGGTGGAGGCACGACCACGAGTAATCCGCTGGCAGTCGACAATGCCGCACCGGACAACGTCAACGAGGTCTACTTCGCCGCCATCGACGAGCCGGGTGCGATCGCCGTCACGACCGTCTGGGGCATCTTCGGCGGTCCCACGTTCCAGCGCGAGCTCGTGGAATGGGACCAGGTCTACGATGACGCCGACTACGGCTGGTCGGACTCCGGCGCGGCCGGCAAGATGGACTTCGAGAACATCGCCACGCATGAGCTGGGCCACTCTGTGGGCCTCGGCGACCTCTATAATTCGGCCTGTGCGTCGGAGACGATGTACGGCTACGCCGGCTTCGGCGAGACCCAGAAGCGCGACCTCAATACCGGCGATATCACCGGCGCCAACAAGCTGTACTAGCCGGACTTACGCGCGCTTCGATACGAAGGTGACCGCGTTCCCGCCCTTGCCGGCGCGGCCGGTGCGGCCGATGCGGTGGATGTAGTCGTCGTAGATTTTCGGCGGGTCGTAGTTGATCACGTGGCTGACGTTCCGGATGTCGAGGCCGCGGGCCGCGACATCGGTCGCCACCAGCACGCGCGCCGCGCCGTCCTTGAACTCGGCCAGGGCGCGCCGCCGCTGGTTCTGGTTCTTGTTGCCGTGGATCGCGATCGCCGGGATCTTCCGCTTGCTCAGCTTGTCGGACAGCCGCTGCACGCCGTGCTTGGTCTCGCCGAAGATCAGCACCTTGCTGTATTCCGGATCCTCGAGCAACCGCTGGAGGTGCTCCAGCTTCTCGGCGGGGGAATCCACCCGGATCACGCTTTGCTCGATGTGCGTCTGAGTCTCGTGGGTGCGCACCGAGACGTAGGTCGGCTCCTCCATGATCCGCTCGATGATCTTCTTGATCTCGGGCGTGATCGTGGCGGAGAAGCAGAGCGACTGGCGCTCCTCGGGCAGGTGCTGCATCAGGAACTTCATGTCGTCGATGAAGCCCATGTCGAGCATGCGGTCGGCTTCGTCGAGCACGAAGGTCCGGCAGGCGGAAAGGTTCAGGTGCTTGTTAGTGACGAAGTCCTTGAGGCGCCCCGGGGTACCGATCACCATCTGGGGGTTGCGCTTGAGGGCGCGGAGCTGCGGGCCTTCCTTGAGTCCGCCCACGCAGATCGCCGAGTACAGATTGAGGCCATTGGCGAAGCTCTTGAACTCCTCGTCGATCTGGTTGGCCAGCTCGCGGGTCGGCGCCACGACCAGGACGATTCCGTCCTTCTGGTGGAGCATGCGGTTGATCAGCGGCAGGATGAAGCTGGCGGTCTTGCCGGTGCCGGTGTTGGCGATGCCGACCACGTCCTTGCCGCCCAGGATGTGCGGGATCGCCTCGTCCTGGATCGCGGTCGGGGTCAGGTAGCCCTTGGCGTTGATCGCGGCGTGCATGCGCGGATCGAACGCGAAGTTCTTGAACTGGCGCTTGGGCATGTAGGGCAGGATGTCGGTCGGAGCCGCCGCCTGGTTCACGAACCGCGACGGGTCGATGTTCGACTTGGCCGGACCGCGCCCGCGGTTGCTCGCGCCGCGTGCACCGCCGCGGCCGTGTCCGCCGCCGGAGTTGCGTCCGGAGCGGCCGCTGGGACGGCTGCCCGAGCGGTTATTGGAAGAGCTGCCGGAACCGGGGCTCCGGTTGAATTGGCCGCGGCGGTTCCGCCCGCCACGGTAGGAAGAGTTGGACATGTAGGGATCCTTGGTTAAAAAAATATTTCACCGTTCGGGTGAACAGCGAAATTGATTACAAGATCCTATCCAACAGAACTCGCTTCAGTATGGACTTTTTTGAGCGCCAGGTCAAGGAGCCGTGCCTAAAACGTGGCTAACGGGGGCGAAAATTCGAAAACCCGTCCTCAGTCTGTTCCACGATGAAGTGGGGACTGAGAACGGGTTTCTGGGGTTTTAGAACTGGCGGCGCCGGGATTCCTCCCATTCGAATCCGCACCGACATTCGAAGTTGTGGACGGCCATCCAGCCGATTTGCAGCAACGTGATATCACGGCTCCCGCAGGATGGACAGTGGACGTCCGCCGGACCGTACAATGGCGGTTCAGGCTCGGGTTGGGGTTTGATATGGACATGGTAGATGTGCCTGAACAAGCCCCGCCATTGGCGAAAGCCGCCGTTCGGGTGGCTCGGGCACCGCTTCCAGCCGCTCTCCTTTACGAACCTGGAGAGCAGGGGAATCCTGGGCAGTATCGCCTCCATTTTTCCTCCTTTGATTTCCGGTCAGATTTCACCGCAAAGCGAAACCAATTCCGGAAACCAAAGACTATGTGAAGGAACGACTTCTTTAGAACGACTTCTCTTTATACGCCGAATCGCGCTATCATGCATGGTCATGCGGGAAATCGGACGAGAACATCCTGGTTGGTACCACCTGCGCACGGAGGAGGAGGCGTTGCTGCTTGACGTGCACGAATCGGCGGTGCCGGACGCGGACAGTCCGGCGATGCGCATCGCGGAGCGGCGTCAGGAAGCGATGGAAATCCCGGACGAGTTCGTCTTTACCTCGCCGGACAGCGATCAACTGGGCTACGGCGGCGTGCTTGAGGAGGTCGAAGCCGACGCGCCGAGCTGGCGGGCGTTCCGCGGGGAATTGCCGGAGATCTCGCGCGGCATCGGTACTACCGATCCCGCCCGGGCGTATCCCTTGACCACGACGCTCGAACTGCTGTTCAATCATTTCTGCATCGCGGAGCACGACTCCGACTCCCCGCTGCCGCAGCACCTGACAGTCATGCTCAGGAACGACAAGGGAAGCTTCGGTTATGGTCACATGGTGCATGCCGAGGTGCTGCCGCCTCTGGCGCGCTGGATCCACGCCAACCTCGAGCAAGGACGCGAGCGCGAGGTGTCCGAGGCGATGCGAATGGCGCACGAACTTATGTCCGGGAATGGCGACCTGTACGACTGGCATGATTTTCGAGTCGCGACGGAGCCGCCGAAGTGGGTCCACTTGGACGTACCGGGAAACGCGTGCGGACTGGACCCGGCCTCGAGCTTCAGCAGGGACGAGGAAACCGACAGCGCATACAAGCTGACGCCGCACAACACGGATTCGCCGCTCCAGCAGCTCACGTTGCTGTACGGGCTGGCCAGGCTGGAGGAAATGGCCGTCGAAGACCGGCGGCAGGCAATGACGGAACGGCTGGCCCTGGATTTGGAAGAGCATTTGGATACTCAAAGCGAATAACGCGTTCGAGCGATCGCGAAAAGCCCCCGGCAGGCGTGAAAAACACATACCGGGGGCGATCCGTTCATTCATTACGGAGAGGGCGGAGTCGTTCAGGAGACGGAGGATAGTTCTTCGTAATGCTGGCGCCACGTCTCGAGGTCGAGATTCAGAGCCTGGATTTCGTCCTCGTCGTACGCTTTACCGGCAACCGCCAACTCCAGGATCGGGAGACCGGTAAGATCCCCGGATCGACACTGCTCCGCGACCTCCTTCATCATCTCGTAGGATCCCCGTTTCGTAAACTCTTGGAGTTCCTCGTCGGTCAGGTCGAGATCGTCCTGGCTGACGACGCCTATCCTGAAGCCAACGATCAGATTGGTCAGGTTCTCGAAGTTGCCTTCCCGGCACTCGGCGACGACCCCTTTGGCCTTCTCCAAGTTGGCTCGGTCAACGTATTCGTTGGTTTTCCCGACCAGCGCTTCGAGCTCCGCCTCGGTGACCGGAAGGTCGTCCTCGTTGATCAGTCCTTTGTTCCACCATTCCAGCATTGTCTCGAAGTTCTCGAAGTCGTCGGCTCGAGCCTCCTCGACGTACTGACAGGCCGGAATCACCAGACCTTGCTGACGGAAATGCTCCAGCTCCTCCTCGGTCGTCCCGAAGTCGGCCGGTGAACAGATTTCCAACCGATGTATGGAGGCCAGGCAATACGCCCCGCTGTAGTCGCCGTCGCGACACTCCTGCACATGCTTGCGCAAATGATCCAGGACTTTGCCCGGATCGTCCAGCGTTTCAATGACGGATTTGACCAGCTGCGAAGACAGCAGGTCGCCGCCGATAATACCAACGCCAATTACTCCCACGCGTCTCACCCTCTCTGTAGTTTGAAAGAACGGTGCTCAGTCAAGCTTGTATTTGCTACATGCTACATCCGAACTTACCAGCTTAGCAAAGGGATTATTTTACGCAACCGAAGACGCTGGACTTTTAATCTTGTTGGGACGATGGCGGAGAAGTGAGACGTACTGCTAATGTTGGAGTGATGACAGCCAAAGAAAAACTCGTTCGCGTTCCGGTCGGCAACGGCAAGTCGGTCAAGGGGTATCTGCGCGGTTCGCTCACCAAGCCGCTGGTGGTCTTTGTGCACGGGCTGACAGGCGACCCGAACGAGCATCAGTTCTACAACGGGGCTCGGTATCTCGAAAAGCGGGGCCTCTCCTCGTTCCGCTACAACTTGTACGAGAGCCGTCCGATGCGCCAGGCCACGCTCAAGACGCACGCGTCCGATTTCGACAAGGTCGTGGGGTACTTCCGGAAGCGGACCAAGCGTAAGGTCTTCGCGGTCGGGCACAGCTACGGCGGCGCGACGATCCTGCTGTCCAAAGATAAGGACTTGGATGGCGCGGTACTCTGGGACCCGAGCTACAAGGCGGGGAAGAGCCTGAGTTCTCTGCTCAAATATGACAAACGACTCAAGGCGTACCGGTTGGTGTGGGAAGTCGAGTCGATCCTCGGCAAGCGGATGGTCGACGTGGACCTGGCGACGCCGTGGGAAGACCTCGGCAAGGACGTGACGTTCCCGCTGAAGGTTATACTCGCCGGGCGGGGCGGGTTACGGAAGAGCGGACGCTACGCCAAGAACGCTCAGGGAAAGAGCACTATCGAGACCATTAAGGGCGCCAGTCACGGCTTTCAGGAAGACGGCGTCGCAGAGAAGCTTTTCGCTTCGACGACGAAGTGGTTTAAAGGTATTCGATGACCGTCCCCCAATACCTCGCCCGGCGCTCATGGCGCTCCGGAAGACGATCCGGGCGGCCGCGCCGATGGCGGAGGAGAAGATCAGCTACAACATCCCGCTCTACACGTACCGCGGGCACCTGGTGGGGTTCGCGGCGTTCAAGCGCCACTGCAGCCTGTTCGTGACGAACTCGAGCGTCCCGAAGCGGTTCGCGAAGGAGCTGGCGCCGTTCACGATCAATCACACGACGATCCAGTTCACGCCCGACAACCCGCTGCCGGCCGCGCTGGTGCGGAAGATCGTGAAGGTAAGGGTTGGGGAGAATGAGAAAAAAGTATGAAACTTATTTTTATTGACGAAACTGGAGACGCAAAAGACAAAGATTATCTAGCTTTCTGCGTTGCAGTTGTTGATTCAAAATATTATCCACTGTTGAAGAACGAAACCTCCAAAATATTAAAAACTATTTCTTGGAAATCAGACGTTGAATTTAAGGGTACGTACCTCTTTTCAATAAAAAGAGGATGTGCTGACGTAGATGTAGAAAAACGCATAGATGCAGCCGGGAAGCTGCTAGATTTGAATGTCGGCAAGAGTAACGCAAGAATTATTTTTGGCTATGGCCACATGAAATCTTCCAATAGAACTGAGGATTATCTTTCTTTTGTTCCGTCACTGATCACTAAAGTGCTACCCAGAGCACCAAGGGGAGGAACTGCAAAAAACCTTGCTGTAGTTATGCATGATGAGCTTCATGGGTTGAACCGGGAAAAATTTAATAGGGCAGTAACAGAAGCTGTTATGTCTAAAGGCTATGTTCTGTATGAAGAAGTTATAGAAGGCCGGTCGAGCACTAGCACAGTTGGACTAATGTTCGCTGATCTTGTTGCTTATCTGATGTCCAGAGTCGATGTAATTACAAAGGACGCAGAACTCTTCGAAAATTTAAGCGCGGAACAGTTCAAAAGAAATGGGAAAATTCGTAAACTTAAATCTTCGACCGAGTTGTTACGTAAGATCAAAAAACTCAACGTCTACAAACGGAAGTAATCTTGGCGGAGGTGGGGTCGAACCAATTAATAGTCAGGAGGCTGTGGTCGGACTACTATTCAAAGTATGAACGATATAAGCCTGAGTCCTGAAGAAAGGAGCGTGGTAACGGAGATATCCAAACTCCGTCACTTCAAAATGTCTTGGTTAGACGCAACTGCAGTGAATCACTTAGGTAGTCAGGGAGCAAAAACATTTAAGAAGAATCTGACGGAAAAAGGGTATCTTGTGCGTGATCCGTACGAACATGGTTTTCATGTTTTGCATTGGGAAAAAACTCGAATCTTGTTGAATAAACACTCTCTGAGCGGGAGGTTGTTCAAAAGAGAAGAAAAAGAAGAAGACGCCGCAAAGGGTTCCTTTGTCGCGAAGATTCACCCCGCAATTAGATGGGTTACCTTTCTTCCAATTTCTGTTGTTGCCACTGGCTTGGTACTTACATTTTGGAGAGGAATCTTTCAAGGAAGCGTCGAACGTCAAATCGGCGGACCAATAGAGGAGAATGGCGGTTTACTCAGTGGCAACCTGGGCGTTCTAGCGATCGATGGATTTGAGATGTACATTGCAGCGCTCGCCTTCGTTGCCCTAGGGGCTTTCATTGCCCCGCGGTATCAATTAGTTGTTGCCGGGACTCTATTAATGATAGCGACTGCAATTGTTTCAGTATCAGTCTCGGCTGGTATTTTCTATGATGTTGGGATTCCAAAAGACCGATTAGTCGCGAGCTTAATCGGTCTAATCGCAGGAGGAATCACATCCCTTTACGGCATACATCACACATTGGAAGAGTCGCGTAAAGGTAACGAGAGCTAATAGTCTTCTCGGATACTTAGTGGAGCTAGCCGGACGACTTTCAAACCCGGCTTTCCGCCAGAGGATGCGCAGCCTGCTTTGTCTGAAGGGCTAGCCTTGCACTGAAGTGCGGTATTCTTCTTCCACCGCGGCAACTTCTCGCTTCACGGCTGCGGCGATTGCCGGAGCGGCAGCCATCGACGCGGAGGAGTCGGGGTAGCGCAGGGCAATTTCGCGGCTCTTTCGCTGCCACTTTTCATGGATACCCCGTCGGCGCTCTTTGAATTCTTCTTCGGTCATTTTCATGTCCGTTTTATTTAATACAAGCAGGGATCTCCCCCTGCTGCGGCCAAAATA
Source organism: bacterium (assembly GCA_030699935.1). Lineage (GTDB taxonomy): Bacteria > Patescibacteriota > SICC01 > SICC01 > SICC01 > JALYJZ01. The sequence goes on from JAUYKS010000018.1 coordinate 10,507, forward strand.
GGCCGCTTTTTCCGCGCAGTCAATAGAAGTCACAACAACGTATTGGCGGGTATTGACCGCGCCGAGTGCTTCTGCTCACCGACGGCCGCAAGTACCGTCGCCAATTCAGCGATGTGCGGTTCTCGCCGTTCGACTTCGCTCATACAAAAGTCGAGCAGGGCTGAGACATAGCCGTTTTAGTCCGGCTTCTCTCGCTTTTCGCCCCAGACGATCAGCTGACGATTCCCAGCCGGTCGACCTGGCCCGCGCTTTGTTCCTGCCGCATCTCCCACCTATCAACCATAGGGGGGGGGCATTCAAGGGTAGACCACTGAACAGGTGAGGCATACAGTGAGAATATGGAATGGCTGGTCGATAACTGGGAATCAGTTTTGCTCATTACTGCAGCAATTGCGATTCTGCTCGCGCCCGTGATTCCGCCTACCTGGGTCGGTATGACTGCTACCTATATTGACCCCGAGGGGAATCAACAAAAATCGCAAAGGTTCTCTCTTTGGGGAGCTTTCATGAAATTGATTCTCCAAGATCTGATCGTTTTCATCGGATTTCGGGGGACAATCACATTAGTGCTCTTGGGTGCCGTCGGTTTAGATATTTATTTTCAAGAAAAGCTGACGACGCAAGCGGTAGTTCTCGCAGTTGTAGGGCTTGTGGCGTTGTACTTTGAGCAGCTGATGGAAAGAGGTGAATACCTCGAACTTCGAGGAATTTTTAGATGGAAAAAACAAGCAAATACGCCTACTCCCAAGCGTCCTCGCGACACCGCTGAAGGCTAATGGATTGGGACACTTTCGTTCCTGGTCTGTTAGCAACGACCGTCGGTGTTTTGCTCGCACTAGGAGGTCAGGCATTGTATTCCGAAAAACGTGCAAGACATCGGCGTCATTCTTTGCGTACCTTGTTACTGAGAAACATCAAGAAGCTAAGAAATGACGCAGAAGGCTGGTCTAAGAGAAAGAAGTGGTGGGGAAGCTTATTAGAAAAGTTTGACACTACCACCCTAGAAGTAGCTGCACGCGACCACTACTATGTTGCTGACAATCTCGATCTTCTGGAGAAAATTGATGAGTTGCGTATTCACCTAGAGGGTATCGATCGATATTACTTCAGACCGGTCATAAAAATCACTCCCTCAAAAGACGAAAGAGAATTTATGAACAACCGTGACGAGAAGCTTCCAGGAGAACTGGAAAAGGCAGTAATCCTCGCCGACGCGGTTATTCCCTTGCTTGAGTCGGCTAAGGACGGTGGCATGAAGATTGATTTCGACGACTCTTGAGGTTCGAACAAGACCGATTAACTGGGGGTAGCGAAGCGAAAATTAGATGAGCGGAAACACCCTGTTAATGAGGGAAATTGTTCAAGAATTGGATATTTGGTGGAGATGGGGGGAGTCGAACCCCCGTCCGATCAAGACCTGTGATAGACGATCTACCGGCGTAGTCCGCTTTTTGCTGTCAGCTCGCTGGTCGAAAACGGACGAAACCCAGCGAACCCAGTCTCAAACTTTTCTCCCAATTTCCTGAGACTAGGGAATCGGGATAAGCCCGGAGTATGACGCGCGATCCTTCCAGCCGGGCACTGGCAGGCGCACGATCCGGGAATTAAGCCCGGATAGGTAGAGCGTCCATCTGCGCGAACGCGGTCCGGAAAGTTTCCTTTACGGAGTCACGAATGGCAGCGACTTTCTCTGTAAATTTGCCAATTGTAATGGCGTTAGACGCATGATTAATGAGGTGAGCGTCCGTCCTCAGCCGGCGGTCTGTCAAGGTGCTTCACCGTCGAATCCGGTGCATCCCCGTGGCCGGATTGTACGTCTGCTAGGCGTAAAAGTCAACGGTGCCGGACGCGGATGTGGCAGAATGAACCTATGCGCACGGCAACCGAGTTTTCCAAACTGAAGCAGGCGGCGAAGCGGCACGGCACGCCGCTCTATGTCTACGACGAGCGGATCGTCACGGAACGGTACCGCGAGCTGGCGGCCGTGATCAGTTATCCGAATCTGGAGATCCACTTCGCGGTGAAGGCGAACTCGAACCCGCGGCTGCTCAAGCTCTTGAAGCGGCTCGGCGCCGACGCGGAGACGGTAAGCCCGGGCGAGATTCGGCTGGCCAAGCGTGCCGGGTTCACGAGCAAACAGATCGCGTTCACCTGCGCCAACGCCAGCGCGGCGGACTTGGACGCGGTGATCCGCGCCGGCGGTACTGTGAACGCCGATTCGTTGTACCAGCTCGAATATTTCGCGAAGCGGTTGCCGAAGCGCCGCCCGCTCGGCGTTCGGATCAACCAGGGGATCGCCGGCGGGCACCACAAGCACGTGATGACGGGCGGGCCGGACAGCAAGTTCGGAATCGACCCGAGCCAGGTGCGGGATGCTAAGCGGATCGCTGCCAAATACGGCCGGAAGATCGACGGCGTGCACCAGCACATCGGCTCGAACGTGCTGGACCCGCCGCTGTTCGCGAAGGCGATGCGGGCGCTGCTCGGGACCGCCCGGCAGTTCGACGAGCTGGACTACGTCGACTTCGGCGGGGGATTCGGGATTCCGTACCGGCCGGGCGAACCGCGCCTGGATATCCCGAAGCTCGGGAAACTGATCGATCAGACGATGGCGGATTTTGTGAATGAAGCCGGATACCAGCCGCGGCTGGCGTTCGAGCCGGGTCGGTACTTGGTGGCAGAAGCCGGGACGCTCGTTGTCTCGGTGACGGACTACAAGATCACGCCGCACAAGACGTTCGTCGGCGTGGACTCGGGGTTCAACCAACTGCTGCGGCCGGCGATGTACGGCTCGTATCATCACATCGAGAACGCGAGCAACCCGCGGGGCCGTGCGCAAAAAGTCACGGTGGCGGGGAACGTCTGCGAATCCGGCGACGTGTTCGCCAAGGACCGTCCATTGGCCGCGCCGCGGATCGGCGACCTGCTGGCGATCCGGACCGCCGGCGCCTACGGTGAGACGATGGCCTCGACCTATAACGCGCGCCCGCTGCCGAAGGTCGCGGTCATCACCTGAAATTCAAAAGGCCTTCGGGAGCGGTGGGTCAGTAGAAATGTACTGGTGTGCTCACGAAGGCCTGGGCGTGGGTGGGTTGGGCTGGCCGGAAACTCGGTTTTCCAAACTGTTTCCGGGTGAAGGTGCTGCTACTGCTGTCGCCGGTTCGGATCGGCGGTTGGGTCAGGCGGCGGTTTCGGCGAGAGGCCGAGGCCGAGCGGTGCGGATGGGCTCGGCGGAAGAATCGATCGGCTCGAAGCCTTCCTCGCCGTGCCGGATACCGGTCCGGGTGCTGATGCCGGAGGCGTTGACTTCGTGCAGGGTGAGCGGCTCGAGGGACGTGGTGTCCACGATCTTGCCGTTCGCCGCGGTGACCACCAGGATGCCATGGTCTCCGTCCGCCGTCTCGACCAGCTCCCAGGTGCCGCCATCGTCCAGTTGCGTCTGGGTCCGGGCGACGGCCATCGCCGAGTTCATCAGCGGCGCGGCGTCCCGCGGGTCATGGAACAGCTCGTTCAAGCTACCCACGCACCACGTCACCGTGCCGTCTTCGTCAGCGTAGACGTAGTACCTCAACTTGGGCTCCTTCCGTCGCGATTTACAGGTGCAGTACAGTCAGTAACGGTACCGGATTCGCCAAGAACCTGTCAACGACGGTTGCTTAGCGTCGGGCGGCACCGCCAGGCGTGTTAAAATGACTCCGACACAAACATGAAACGCATCGCGGTACTCATCTCGAACAAGAGCGGCGGGTCGAACCTGCAGGCCATGCTGGACGGCCAGGCGGAGGCCTTCGACGGGCAAGTCGTCTGCGTGGCCTCGGACAAGGAAGACGCGTACGGATTGGTCCGGGCGCGGGAGGCCGACGTGCCGACGATCACACTCGACCACGCAGACTACGCCGCCAAAGGGAAGCCGCGCCAGATGTACGAGGAGGCGCTGGCGCACAAACTTCAGAAGCACTACCCGGACCTGGTCGTCCTGGCCGGTTGGACGTACGAGCTCTCGGAGACTTTCCTGCGGTTCTTCCCGTGGCGAGTGCTCTCGATCCACCCGGGGCTGTTGCCGGACCCGGGCTACCACAAGTTCAAGCTGCCGGACGGCGAGTTCGCCGACCCGTGCTTCGGTCTGGCCGGCGGTAACGCGATGCAGGCGGTCCTGGCCTCGGGGCAGAAGTGGGCCGGTTCCAGCATCTTCGCGTACACGCCGGACGGCGCCGTCGGGCCGGTGCTCGGCCGCGGCATGGTGTCCGTTGAGGACGGCGACACGCCGGAGAAGCTGGCCGCCCGCGTGAAGCCCGAGGAGCACAAGGCGCTTCGCAAGGCACTGGCCGAGATCTGCGCGATTGCGGCCACCGCCCGGTACGGTTGACCGTTGACCGCTACGCGCCTTGACCGGCGCCGCCCGCGGCAGTATCAATAGGGGTCATGAATGACTTCAGTCCACATCGGGACTTCGAACCGGACCGGCGGTTCGAAGAGGAGGCCTACCGGT
>JAUYKS010000020.1 GCA_030699935.1 bacterium
GCGATTCGGCACCAAACCCGCAGGTGGCCCTCGCGGCCGCAGCCGGAGTCGTCCCGGTCAAGGGCGGCGCGGCTCTGGTGCGGCTGCGGTGCGGCGGCGAGGCAGCTTGTCGCGGCGTCGCCAAGCTGATTGCCCCGATTCGGTCCAGCGGCAAAGCGCAGCGCAGCGCCCGCGGTGCCGGGAGCGTCGTGCTTGGCCGATCCCGCTTCCGGGTCCCGGCAGGGAAGGCTAGGACGCTGCGCATCCGGCTCAATCGGAAAGGACGGCAGCTCCTCCGGCGCGCCGGGCGCCGTGGCCTACGGGCACGACTGGTCGGCCGCGGCCTTCAGAGTCGGACGGTGCGCCTCAAGCTCAAGCGGGACAAGCGACGGAACCCCCGATCACGGAGACCGTGATCGGGGTCGACGGGCGGTTTACCAATTGGCGTCGGCACGCGCGGCTTCGCGTCGATGGCCCCGACCTGCCTGCGCGAAGTCTCTCGGCGGGGTGGTCTGCGGACGGCGCATCTGTATGACATGGCGAGGATCGGCAGAAGCGGCGGCAGAGTCACCGCCAGGCGCGGGAGCCGCTACTTCGCCCGAATCGGCGGCTTGGGCGGATGCGCGAATCGGACTGTCTAGCGAAGGTCAAGACGATCCAGCCGGGCCTTGACTTCGGGGTTGGCATACCGTCTCATCAACCCCGCAGAACAAAAACGTCCCAGGCGACCCACCCTCTCAGCTGGGTGAATATGCGATTCTTTGGTGCAGGCTACACTGTCACCATGTCAGGTAAGGCCATTATTAGTTCGGTAACGGAAACGTATGCGCCCTTGTTAACATATTCGCGTCCGACCTTTGAGCGGTTCGCGGAGCGCCACGGTTACGAGGTTGTTATCGATCGGCGAAAGCGAGATAACGCGCCGGATAGTCCGGCCAAGCGCCGTCGTGCTCGGTGGCGAAAGATTCAACTATTAGAAAAGGCTTTGCAGCAGTTCGGTACCGTTGTTTGGTTTGATGCGGATGTCATGATTACCAAGTTCGACCGAGACATTCTGGCTGACATCGCGGGGGACTGTTTCCAGGGGCTTGTCCTTGAGGTGTTCCCTCATCGCTACAACCCGAATACGGGCGTTTGGGTACTCCGGCAAGATCGAGATTCATTCAGATTCCTGGCTAAAGTCAGAAAGCTAGGGCAACTGAACCATGGTTTCGCCGATCAAGGCAGTGTCATGAAGGCACTCGGGTGGGAGCTGGGCAATTATAAGCACCACGGGGCCAAGATAAGTTACCCTTCTCAATTTCTAATTCGGACTAGTTGGCTTCCGCCCGAATGGAACCCGCTCGGTTTAGCTTCCCGGTGGCCGTCACGCACCAAGCACTTCGCAAATATGAAACAGACCGCACGGATCACGGCAATGCAAGCAGAGCTGCAGCGGCTGAAAAAGGCAAGATGGCTTTAGCTGAGCTGTGGTCCGTCGAAAAAATAGGAGGAGTGAGCGGCCAAATCGCTACTTTCGCCTACCAAAAACCTGGAATCTGCTCCCCAATAAAGCCCATGGAAGCCTTACAATAAACCTCGCAGTGGGTTCCTGACCCACCTGCTCCGCTGAAAAAAACGTCTCGGGTGACCATCTGACTAACCTCTATGTAAATGACCGACGAGAGTAATCAAGCCGCTAAAACCTATGATTCGATTAGTGCTGCTTACGCAGAAACGTTCAGCGAGCCCTCGGATCACATAGACGATTTTTTGGGGCTGATTCCAAAGGGAGGAAAAGTTCTCGATGCGGGCTGCGGCCCTGGAGTAGACAGTGCGTACATGTCTGCCGAAGGATTTAGGGTTATCGGCGTAGAATTGTCCCCGCAAATGCTTGAACTAGCGAGAGAGAAAAGTCCCGACGCAGAATTTCAGTTAACGGATATTCGAGAAATCGGCTTCGATGGTGAAACCTTCGACGGGGTGCTCGCCTCTTACTCACTTATTCATCTTCCTAAAAAAGATGTGCCGGGGATAATCGGCAATTTTTTCAGAATATTGAAATCGGGCGGGGCAGTCTGCATTGGCATTCAGGAAGGCAAATCTGCAGAAGTGTTTCTTCCGGAACCACTCAAACCGGCAGAGAAGATGTTTCTCAATGTGATGTCGGCTGAAGAGCTTAAGGAATTGGTGAAGAATGGCGGATTTAAAATCATGTCTGAGTTCACTCGACCTGCAGACAAAACGGAGGTCGGAGAATTCGATTTTAATAAGTTCGCATTAGTTGCCCAGAAAGCAGCCTAGTTGAAACCAAAAATAATTCAGGGATTTTCGATTCCGCTCAAAGCGCGCCGTGAGGTCGCGGAGGGCACGTTCGAGCTGACGTTCGACTTCACCGGGCGGCCGCTCGACTTCGTCGCGGGACAATATTTGTCACTGATCGCGCCGCCGGAGCTCGATCTGGATTCGCCAGCGGACCAGAGGGATTTTTCCATCGCCTCTTCGCCGCGCGAACCGGAAGCCGTGAGTATCGCCTTCCGCGATTCCGACAGTCTGGTAAAGCGCTGGCTGCGCGGGCTAGCTTCCGGCACGGACGTGACGTTCCACGGCCCGGCCGGTTCTTTCATGCTGCCGGACGACGACGCTAAATCCGCGGCGCTCGCGCCCGTCGCGATGGTCGCCGGCGGCATCGGTGTGACGCCTTTCCGCGCGATGCTGAGCGATCCGCAGCAGCGCGATTGCCGGATCGGCCTGTTTTGCTGGAACCGCCGGACCGGGCTCGTGCCGTTCGCCGACGAATTGCCTGAGCTGACCAGCGGCGACCGGCGCAGCTTCGTCAACGAGATCGGTTCGTTCGATCCGGTCCCACTCAAGGCGTGGCACGCGCAGTATCCGGATTCGTATTGGTACGTGGCCGGCCCGTCGGAAATGGTCTGGGGCGTCCTGGCGGCGCTGGAAAAGCTCGACGTCTCCAAAAAGCGTGTCCGCACCGAGGAATTCACCGGCTACGAAGACCGGTCGGAGCTTTGAGAATCAGACTGACTCCCGGCCCAGAAATCCGTATACTTATAGCAAATACCCAAATCCGCGGGTATTTTTATTTGTCATGGCAAACGACACCGAAGACATCAAGACACGGCTCGACATCGCCCAGTTGATCGGCGAATCCGTCCCGCTGACGAAGGCCGGCCGGAACTTCAAAGGGCTTTGCCCGTTCCACAACGAGAAGACGCCGAGCTTCATGGTCAGTCCCGAGCGCGGGAGCTGGCATTGCTTCGGCTGCGACGAAGGCGGCGACATCTTCGACTTCGTGATGAAGCGTGACCGGGTCGACTTTCCGGAGGCACTGCGGATGTTGGCCAAACGGGCCGGCGTGGAGCTCAAAGGATTCGACGCCAAGGCCGGCAAGGCCAAGCAGCGCCTGTTCGAGGCGAACGAGATCGCGGTGAAGTATTTCCAGGCGGCGTTGGCGCACAAGGCCGGCAAGACCGCGCGTGAGTATCTGAAGAGTCGCGGCGTGTCCGCCGGTACCGCCGGTCAGTTCCGGATCGGCTACGCTCCCGACGACTACGACGCCCTGGTGAATGCGCTCAAGAAGAAAAGCTTCACCGGGAAGGAACTGGTTGACTCCGGTTTGGCGTTGGCCGGGCGCCAGGGGAACCGACAACCGTATTCGCGATTCCGTGGCCGGCTGATGATCCCGATCACCGACGTGCAGGGCGTGACCCGCGGATTCACCGGCCGGGTGCTCGATCCGGAGGCGAAAGAGGCCAAGTACGTGAACACGCCGGAGACGCAGGTCTACCACAAGGGCAATCTCGTCTTCGCGCTGGACTTGGCGAAGGATTCGATCATCGGGACGGAAACGGCCGTGCTGGTCGAAGGCCAGATGGACGTGATCGCCGCCCATCAGGCCGGGATGAAGAACGTGATCGCGGTGTCGGGGACGGCACTGACCGAAGACCAGCTCCGGTTGATCTCCCGCTACGCGGACAACCTGGTCCTGGCGCTCGATGCCGACGACGCCGGCCGGAAGGCGATGCTGCGGGCCGTCGAACTGGTCGGCGACCGCGAACTGGAGCTGAAGGTCGCGGACCTCGGCGGCGCCAAGGATCCGGATGAGCTCATCGCGAAAGATCCCAAGGCCTGGGAAAAGGCGGTCGCCGAAGCGCAACCGGTGATCGACTACCTGATGAACGAAGCGCTCGAAAAACATGAGGCGCCGTACGACCGCGGCGCGATCAAGGCGGTGCTCGACGCGGTGCTGCCCGCCCTGCGGCACCGGCCCGGCGTGGATCAGGATTACTACGCCGACCAACTCGCGAACACGCTGGGAGTCAGGACCGATTCGGTGAAGGAGCGTCTGAAAGGGATCAAAGCCGCGCCGGGCAGCGGTGGTGCCGGCGCCAAACCGTCGCCGGTCGACGAAGTCGCGCAGGCGGCGGGGGAGCGGACATCCAAACGGAAGCACGGCGAAGAACTGGTATCCGAACGGATGCTCGGCCTGGTCGTAGTGACCCCCGCCCTCGGCACGAAACTGGATGAGATCAACACTGGAATCTTCACGGGAGCGTACCGCGAGGCTGCGGAGGAGCTCAAAAGGCGGTATACTAAGCGGACGAAGTCGGGGACGCCGGACGACGTCCGGACGCTCCTTGACGTTTGTGCCTTGTCGGCGGCGGAGTACGATTCCATGAACGAAGAGGAACGTGCCGCGGAATTCGACCGTTTGTACGCCCGGCTCAAGACACTTTGGGTCCACCGTTTCCAGCCCAAGCTGATGGCCGCGATCAAGCGTGCCGAAGCGGCCGGCAAGACGGACCGTCGTGATGAACTAATGAAGGAATACCTGAACCTCACCAAGGAGATCGTGCATGGCTAAGAAGACCACCAAGCAGAAGACGGCGTCGAAACCGAAGGCTCCGGCCAAGAAGGTCGTAGCGAAAAAGGCTGCGAAAAAAGCGGCGCCTAAGAAGGCGACCACAGCCAAAAAGACGGTTAGGAAGCCCGCACCGAAGAAGCCCGCTAAGAAAGCGGCGCCGGCCAAGAAACCGTCCAAGTCAGCCAAAGCCAAGGCTAAGGCCAAGAGCAAGGCCGCGGCCAAGAAGGCCGAACCCGTCGTAAAAAAATCCCCGTCCGAGCTATTCGCCGAGGTCGTGATCAAGCACGAGTTCGGCAAGGACGTGAAGAAGCTCCTCCGCCGCGGCCAGGTCGCCGGATTCGTCTCCACCGAGGACATCGAGGAGACCGCCAAGGGCGACGACGAACTCAAGAAGAAGCTCAACTCCTCGCTCAAGAAGCTCAACGTCGAGATCCACCAAAGTGCCAAGAAGAAGGAAGACGGCGACGACAAGGATACCGAGAAAGACATCGACCACGAAGAAGAGGAGACTAGTGACATCCAGGACGACTCGGTCCGGATGTACCTGCGCGAAATCGGCCGGGTGCCGCTGTTGACCAAGGACGACGAGGTCCGGCTGGCGAAGCGGATCGAGAAGGGTGACAAGTCCGCCCATGACGCGCTGGCCGAGGCCAACCTCCGGCTGGTCGTCTCGATCGCCAAGAAGTACATCGGCCGCGGGCTGCCGCTGCTGGACCTGATCCAAGAGGGCAACACCGGTCTGCTCCGCGCCGTCGACAAGTTCGACTACAAACGCGGCTACAAGTTCTCGACCTACGCGACGTGGTGGATCCGCCAGGCGATCACCCGCGCCATCGCGGACCAGGCCCGGACGATCCGGATCCCGGTCCACATGGTGGAGACGATCAACAAGCTAGTCCGGACGCAGCGCCGACTGGTGCAGGACCTCGGCCGCGAACCGCTCCCCGAGGAGATCGCCGCGGAGATGGAGATCGACGTCGAGAAGGTCCAGCACATCCTGAAGATCTCGCAGGAGACGGTCTCGCTCGAAGCGCCGGTCGGCGAGGAAGAGGACTCGCGGCTCGGCGACTTCATCCTCGACGAGGATACGGAGAGCCCCGAGGATTCCGCTGCGATCCAGCTGATGAAGGACTCGATCCGGAAGGTACTCAGCGAGCTGACTCCCCGCGAACAGAAAATCCTGAAGATGCGGTTCGGCCTCGACTCCGGCAAGACGCACACGCTGGAGGAGGTCGGGTCGGAGTTCGGCGTCACCCGCGAGCGGATCCGGCAGATCGAGGCGAAGGCGCTGAACAAGCTTAAGAA
>JAUYKS010000005.1 GCA_030699935.1 bacterium
CGCCCGAAGTGAAGAAGGGCGACACCGTCCTGTTCACGCAATACGGACCGTCCGAGTTCAAGGTCGACGGCAAGGAAGTGCTGATCGCTTCCGAGTCCGACATCCTGGCGGTACTTAAGAAGTAATTAAGAAGGAATCGAGGAGAAGCAGACATGGCAAAGCAAATTATTTCCGGCAAGGAAGCTCGCGCCCAACTCAAAACCGGCATCGACATCCTGGCCGACACCGTGAAAGTGACGCTCGGGCCGAAGGGCCGGAACGTCGTACTCGACAAGTCGTTCGGCAGCCCGACGATCACCAACGACGGCGTGACGATCGCCAAGGAAATCGAGCTCGACAAGAAGGACAAGCTGTTCGAGAACATGGGCGCGCAGCTGGTGAAGGAAGTCGCGTCCAAGACCAACGACGTCGCCGGCGACGGCACCACCACCGCGACGGTGCTGGCGCAGTCGATCGTCACCCAGGGGCTCGACCACATCGCCAAGGCGTCGAACCCGGTCTCCATCCGGGTCGGCATCGAGAAGGGCACCAACGCGATGGTCGACGAGCTGAAGGCGATGAGCCAGGACGTGAAGACCAGCGACGAGATCAAGCAGGTCGCGTCGCTGTCCGCGCAGAACGACGAGGTTGGTACGAAGATCGCCGAAGCGATGGACAAAGTCGGCCGCGAGGGCGTCGTCACCGTCGACGAGGGCACCGGCTTCGGGTTCGACCTGGAAGTCACCGAGGGCATGGAGTTCGACAACGGCTTCGTCTCGCCGTACATGATCACCAATGCCGACCGGCTCGAGGCGGTGATGGACGACGCGCTGATCCTGATCACCGACAAGAAGATATCGTCCGTGCAGGAACTGCTGCCGCTGCTCGAGAAGCTGGCCCAGTCCGGCAAGAAGGAACTCGTGATCGTGGCCGAGGACGTGGACGGCGAGGCGCTGGCGACGCTGGTGGTCAACAAGCTCCGCGGCACGTTCAGCGCGCTGGCGGTGAAAGCGCCGGGATTCGGCGACCGTCGCAAGGACATGCTGGCGGACATCGCCACCCTGACCGGCGGTACCGTGATCAGCGAGGAGGTCGGTCTGAAGATCGAGAACATCGAACTGGACCAGCTCGGCCGGGCCGGCAAGGTCATCGCGACCAAGGAGCGGACGACGATCGTCGACGGCAAGGGCCAGAAGAAGCATGTCGACGACCGCGTCGCGCAGCTCAAGAAGGAAATCGATTCCGCCGACTCCGACTACGACAAGGAGAAGCTGCAGGAACGGCTGGCCAAGCTGGCCGGCGGCGTGGCCGTCATCAAGGTTGGCGCCGCGACGGAAGTCGAGCTCAAGGAAAAGAAGCACCGGATCGAGGACGCGCTGGCGGCGACCCGTGCCGCGGTCGAGGAAGGCATCTTGCCGGGCGGCGGACTGGCATTGTTCCGGGCCTCCAAGGTGCTGGACAAGGTGAAGGTCGATGGCGACGACGAGAAGATCGGCGTGGAGATCCTGCGCCGGGCGGTCGTCGAGCCGCTGACCCAGATCGCGAACAACGCCGGACAGGAAGGCGACGCGATCGTGGCGGAGCTCAAGAAGAAGGACGACGTGAAGCACGGTTACGATGCGCTGACCGGGAAGTTCGTCGACCTGTTCGAGGCCGGCATCATCGACCCGACCAAAGTGACCCGTTCAGCATTACAGAACGCTGCTTCAATTGGATCGTTAATTCTCACCACCGAGGCGGCCGTGGCCGAGATCCCGGAGAAGGAAGACGCTCCGGCCGGCGGCGGCATGCCCGATATGTCCGGCATGGGCGGCATGGGGATGTAATCCCGACCGACCCTTCGCACATCACCCGCGAAAGCATTGCGAGTCAGCCACCCAACGGCTGGCTCGTTTTGTAGCTCTCGGATGCTTTCGCGGGCGAGCGCGAAGGGTCGTATCATTACCACATGGAGAACATCCCGCCCTGGTCGGACGAGGCGAAGGCGCTGGAACCCGGCGAGTACCAGCATTTCAAGGATCGTGACGGCGACCATGTCTATACCGTCCACTTCGTGGCGCGGCATTCGGAGACGGGCGAGGAGATGGTCGTCTACCAGTCCGGATTGCATCCGGACCGGATCTGGGTCCGGCCACTGAAGATGTTCGTCGAGAACGTGCGGCGTGCCGGTTATGAGGGGCCTCGGTTTAAGAAAGTCGACTGAAGAGCCCCAGCGGTTGTGCCGGGGCTCTTTCTTAAGTCAGGTTAATCTTTAAACCGCGCGCGGCTCGAAAGCTTCTTGAGCTGACCGTACCAATTGCCTCGTGGAGGCGTCGCTACTTCGCTCCAATTCTTCCAGGATCTCCGCAGCATTGGTTTGACACTCGTTATCCCGCGACATTATCGCGACCTCTGTTAAAGCGGTTACTGCCTCAGGCACACCGCTAAGTCCATGTCCTCTCCTGGCCACTGCCGCCAATCCGTCGACCGAGGCTTCCATGTATCGTCCTTCGCGGACGTTCGAAACCAACAACCAGGCAACTCCCTGTTGGGCTCGCCCTCGCCAGCCGAACTCACCATCCTCGTTTGCCAACTTGGCAATCAATTCCCCAATCTCTTCCTCGCGACCGTGATCCCGACCCGTCTCGATCACGTTTCGGACCGCGCTGACGACGCAGACGTCAGCCACGCGTTGGAGCGAACCTTGGAATGAATGCGAACCTTGCCGGTCGAAGGTATCGCCGTCGTGCATCACGAACCTCACGCCTTCGAGTATCTCGTCGATGACACGCGGATCCCAGGATCCGGGGAGGCCGTACCCTAACCGCCTAACCTGCCCGGTGACTTCCGGGCTGGTCAACTTCACGAAGGCCGCGAACCGATCGGTTGACTCCAGCGTGTCGGCAGGGTTGTTGCTCTCGGCCATCGCTCGCCATCCACGGACAAGCTCCAGGGCCCGTTCGGCGGGCAGTTCGTTGAACGGAATCCGCTCTGCGGACCGCTCGACCATTCCGTCTCGTGGTTCATCACCTGTTGGCATCGATAACTCCTTGCTTCTTACGTTGTTACTAGGATAACGAATCATCCTAACAGGCTCATAAAATCTGTCAACGGAGTGTCATATGCGCGATTCGAGCGGTGGGCTGGGATTGCGCCCGTCCCTCCGCTCATTGACAAAAGCGCCTCCAGATGGTATGGTCTTCTAATTTCCCAATCTGCCACCGCCAACGCGGAAATCGGAAATAAAACAAAAACCATGGACTTCCAACCGGACAAAGAAGCGCTCGTGAAACTGCTCAACGGCACGTTGGACGGCCACGTCCGCCTCGACGACAAGAGCGTCCACTTTATGGACGGCATCAAGCACGTCCGTGACCTGTTCGAGCAAACCTTCGAGGCGAACGTCGAACAGGAAGAGCTGCTGGAATTCTGCGTCAGCCTGATCTGCTCGATCCAACCGGAAGAGCCGCGGCTCAACCGCTTCCTTTCCGAACTGGAGCAGGGCATCCTGGCCGCCGCCTACTTCCTCTACACCGCGATGCACCCGCTGGAATACAAGCCGGCACGCTTCGGAAAGCATGCCGAGTAAGGATCGCGGAAGAAATGTTAGGAATGCGATGATCCGCCATACGCAAATCGTCGCGACGATCGGTCCGGCGTCCGAGACGCGGGCCGTCTTGCCGAAGTTGCTCGACGCCGGCGTCGACGTGGCGCGGATCAACTCCGCGCACGGCGATTACGCCGAGTTCGAGCGGATCGTCCGCGACGTGCGAGCCTGGTCGAAGAAGCGCGGCCGCAAAGTGACGATCCTCCAGGACCTGCAGGGACCCAAGCTCCGCGTCGGCGAGATCGAGCGCGGCACGGAGTACAAAGACGGCGACCTGGTGATGGTCACGCCCGACCCGGTGGCCGGCACCGATAAGCTGATTCCGGTCACGTATAAGGACCTGGCCAAGGATCTCAAGAAAGGCGACACGATCCTGCTGGCGGACGGCGCCGTGGAACTCGAAGTGCTCTCTACCGGCAAGAAAGACGTGAAGACGAAAGTGAAGGCCGGCGGCACCGTCGGGCCGCACCAGGGATTCAACGTCCCGAAGCGCTCGCTCAGCGTTCCGGCGATGACCGACAAGGATAAGGACGACTTGGCCTGGGGCCTCGCGCACGAAATCGATTGGGTGGCGGTCTCGTTCGTCACCTCCGCCGAAGACATCAAGCGCGTCCGCCGGCTGATCGAGAAGGCCGCCGTCGACAAACACCCGAAGATCGTCGCCAAGATCGAGAAGCATGAGGCGATCGCGAATCTCAAGGAAATCATCGACGCGGCCGACGCCGTGATGGTGGCCCGCGGCGACCTCGGCGTCGAGATCGACCCGGCCGAGGTTCCCTTTGCGCAGAAGGAGATCATCCACTACGCCAACGCCGCCGCCAAGCCGGTGATCACCGCGACCCAGATGCTCGGCTCGATGACGGCCAGCCCGCGCCCGACCCGCGCCGAGGTCAGCGACGTCGCCAACGCCGTGCTCGACGGATCCGACGCGGTGATGCTCTCCGAAGAGACGGCCGTCGGGAAGTACCCGGTCGAGACGGTCCGCACGATGGCGCACGTGATTGACGACACCGAACGGCTCTTCCACCGACACCGCGAACGGCTCGGACTGAAATAACCACTAGACCTGAATAACCCCTTTACTATGCGGTGTTTTTCTGCTATTTTTAGTGACAACGTTTTCCGAATATTCGGGAAGTCCGGACCTTGAAAACCAGGCTTAATCAACGTGGTTTTCTGATGCCCGCGAAATTCGCGAGGAGGAAAGATGATGGATGTCCTAGTGATCGCCGCGTCGGGGCTGACTGACGCGGAGTTCGGGAAGATGGTGGCCGCAGGCCTGGTCTTCCTCTCAGTCATCGTCGCATTGTCCTTCTCCCGTGAGGGCAAAAAGGCAGATCGGCGAAAAGCACGACCCGGCGACCCGGCATATTTTCTGCCGGGACATCGACGCCGGAGGCATTGATGGACCCAACAGCCTCGGGATGCTAGGAAGCAGGCTAATGCGACCGCTCCGGCGATCGCATCGGCGGTTCGAATCCGCCCATCCCGACTGCCTCGGTTTCTGGTCATTCGCATCTTTGCACCCAGTCCTCCCCAAGGGGGTGAAGAGAAGGGGAGCGGGAACCGAGGTCCTTTGCGGGGGTAGCTCAGCGTGGGAGAGCACGCGCTTTACAAGCGCGAGGTCGCAGGTTCGAGCCCTGCCCCCTGCATGTGCAGTACACCAGTCCACGACCGAAAGGAGTGATTCGTGAGCTCGTTCCAGTCATGCTGTTTCAGACCCTAGTCTCTCTGCCGGTCCCTACCGGTGCAGTACTGCAGTATTTCAGCCAACCAGTACCAGTCGATAGAGAGGGGTTACTCTTGCCAACCACGAAGACCCTTGGAGGGTCAACCATCCAGTCCACCCAGTACAACGGA